>CAINLH010000036.1 GCA_903850275.1 uncultured Acidimicrobium sp. | reverse complement strand
GGCAACGTCGGCGAACGTCGTGCTCGGGTTGTCGGCGTTGTAATTTTTCGCGCGGCTACGACCGATTGACATGATGTTGCCGGCCTGGCCCATGGCGCGACGTTGCATCCAGATGAAAAAGCCCATAATCAAAAAGAATGGCAACAGGATGGGAATTAAGTTGGTGAAGAAGTTGCCTGTTGGCGTGGAGAAGCCATAGTCGACTCCTTGTTGCTTCAGCAGCTGTTCGTCTGCATCGGACAAGGTGACTGCACCCGTCGTGGTGAACTCTGTTCCGTCGGCCAACTTGCCACTGATGGTGTTGCTGAGGTTGTTGATGTCGACGCTTTGCACTTCGCCTTTGGTGACGGCTTCAAGAAACTCGGTGTACGTCAGTTTTGTGGCAGTCGATGTTGGCCACAGTTGCGGCCCGATGATGAGTGCGGCCGCTACGGCGATGAGTGCCCAAACTGCCCAGCGGGGCATTGACGAACGAGCGCCAGGCTGTGGCGCGGAGTTTTTATTGTTTTTGCCCGTTCGACCAGTAACTCCTCGTCGTGGGGGTTGCTTTCCAGATGGTGGTGGGGGTGGTGGAAGTTTGCTCACGGTGCTTATGTTACGGCCAGAAGTTGCACGGTTCCCATCGTGCTCGGCGGCGTCCGTCACTGTCGTGAATCCACCAACGGCGCGGTCGAAATGGTTAGCGTTTGGATGTGGCAAGAAAGTGTTCCAAGACGGCGTGCAAGCACGAGTCGAGTCTGACCCTGACGTATCAGTACAGCCGCGCTTTGGTTTGGATCGACGACTTGGCAGAGGAGCGCGACCCACATGCTTACGATCTCTGCGAGCAGCATGGAAAACGACTGACCGTGCCAAGTGGCTGGCGGTTAGAGGACCGTCGCAACCGCTTTCGGATGGTCATTCCTAATCGTCTCGCTGGATGACAGACAACGATTGGCCCGCTCCGCAAGCTAGCGACGCGGTCGGGTCTGGTGAAGATGCAAAGCGAATCGCATTTTCGGCCGCGCTCATTGGCTGGTTGATTGCCTATGGGGCAGCTGTCGTCCTCGGTGTATCGCTTTCTAGCGCAACTGGACAAACCGATCCAGACAATGCCCCAACATGGTTTGTTGGGCTTTCAGCATTAACGCTGTGGGTTCCATTCATCTGTGTCTTGGTCTATCTTTCTCGAACACGGGGGCATGGCAACATTCGTGACGATTATTCGGTGCGCTTCGCGTGGTCTGATCTGATCGGAATTCCGATTGGCGTTGTTTCGCAACTCGTGATTGTCAATTTGGCAACGTGGCCGTTTCGGCGATTGTTTCCGGAAACCTTTGATCCCGAACAGGTTTCGCAACGAGCGAAGAATCTCGTGGACGGAGCTGATGGTGTGTGGTTGTTGCTACTCGTCGTTGTTGTAGTAATCGGCGCGCCCATAGTTGAAGAGTTGGTGTATCGAGGCTTGCTGCAGCAATCCATGGCACGCAGTTTCGGTTCGATTGCTGCCGTATTTTTGTGCTCAGCGTTTTTTACAGTTGTGCATCTGGTTCCAATCGAGTTTCCCGGCCTGTTTACCTTTGCGTTGATACTTGGGTTCGCCTTCCATCGAACTAAGCGAGTTGGATTTACGATCGTCACCCATATGTCGTTCAATGCTGCAGGTCTCCTGCTGGTGCTTCTGACCTAGGCTCAATTGCGCGTGAGTGACGACCTAACTTTCCCGAGTGACAGCGGCATAGAGGCCGAAGCGAAAACGTTGGGCGGATGGGCGGGCTTTACACAACGCTTCGAAGCAAATTCGGCGTACTGGAAGCGACTGTCGGCGATCATTGTTGTTGGCGGGGCAACGATTTTGCTGTTCCTCACCATGCAGCCAGAACTCATTTTTAGGAACAACACACCCACGGGCGGGGACATGGGGGCCCATGTTTGGGCCCCAGCATTTCTTCGCGATCATTTACTCACTCAGTTCAAATTGTCTGGCTGGAGTATGGATTGGTATTCCGGATTGCCGGTGTATCGCTTTTACATGGTGATCCCAGCGTTAATGATCGTTTTGATCGATGTGGTTTTGCCATACGGCATCGCAATCAAAATTGTGGCAGTGCTTGGCATCTTGACGCTGCCTTTTTGTACGTGGCTTTTTGGCCGCTTCGCGCGACTTGCATACCCATTTCCCGAATTGATGGCGATTGGCGCCACAATCTTCCTGTACGACGAAAGCTTCACTATTTACGGTGGAAATATTGCCTCGACAATGGCTGGCGAATTTTCGTTTTCAATCTCTCTTTCGCTAGCAGTGCTTGCGTTTGCATTCTTCGCACGCGGTTTGTACACGGGTAAATACTTTGTTACATCTGCGGTGCTCATCGCGCTGTCGGCACTGAGTCACGGCATCGTCTTACTATTTGTATTTGGTGGCGTAGCCCTGATGCTTGTTGTGTGGGCCAAGCGCGAACAATTGGGACTGGGTCTAAAAGTTTTGGCGCTTGCCACTCTGCTCTCATCGTTTTGGATCGTGCCTTTCGTGGGCAGTCATGCGTACATGACCGATATGAAGTACGAGCCGCGACCAAGTGGCGCCACGGATTCATTTGTAGCGATGTTCTTCCCATTGCACATTGTGTGGGACATCTTGATCACGGCATTTGCGGTGATCGGTTTCTTCGTTCATTTCAGGAAGAAAAATCGAATCATCACGTGGATGGGCGTGTATTGCATATTGCTGGCAATCGGTGTTTTCGTAGCGCAGAACAGCCTTCCTGTAATTGGTCTGTTGTGGAACCCGCGCATCCTTCCTTTTTTCTACTTGCTGCGATATTTCTTGTTCGCAATCGGTGTATTCGAATTTCTCGTCTTTGTGAATCGAGTCTTGACGCTCGAAAAGATGGTGCGTGGAAATGCGGCAAGTGTTCCATCTGACGAGGGAGTTTCAAGCGAAATTCCTTCCGCTCGCGACAAATTCGGTTTCAACTTCTCTGTGCTTGCGGGGTTCACTCTTTTCGTAGCTCTAGTTCTTGGTTTTCGGTTTCAGGAATTGCCTTTTGGTGGCGTGCAAGTTTCGGCAGAAGGGAAATCGCAGTATGTGTGGGGTCCGTTCAGGGGTCCGTCAGCAAATGATGGTTTTGTCGATGGATGGGCACGATGGAATTTCACTGGTTATGAGGGCAAGGCTGCGTACGGCGAATACTTCGGTGTAGTGCAAACCATGAAGGCACTTGGGCAGGATCCGCAACAAGGTTGCGGTCGCGCGCTGTGGGAGAACAATGGTGAACTGAACAAATATGGAACGACAATGTCGTTGATGCTCCTTCCGTTTTGGACCGATGGTTGCATCGGGTCGATGGAGGGGCTCTTCTTTGAAGCGGCCGGTTCTACTCCGTATCACTTCATCACTGCTGCTGCGATGTCGAAGCAAAGTAGCAATCCAGTTCGCGAATTGCGGTACGACAACAACGACGCAGCAAAGGGTGTTCGTTATTTGCAAGAGCTCGGCGTGAAGTATTTCATGGGCTTCACACCGGAGGCGATTGCGGCTGCGTCTGGGCAAGAGGCGCTCACCGAAGTTGCTCGCTCTGGCCCTTGGGTGGTGTATCGAGTTGCGCAAAGCGAAATCGTTGTGCCGCTGGCTGTGCAGCCGGTGGTTGTCGACCTTGCCGACAACGATCCGCGTGAGCGTTGGCTTGAAGTTGGAACCAGTTGGTTTCAACAGCCTGATTTGTGGACTACACCCGTTGCCGATGCCGGCCCCGACGAATGGCAGCGTGTTCAAGCTGTCGTCGAAATGGAAAAGAGAGACGGCGAACCAGGTTCCAGCAGTAGGCGAGTAGATGTTGTCGCGCCTAGTGCACCCATCGCGCCCGTCGCGCTCGAACCGGTCGTGGTGAGCAATATCGATATTGGTCAGGATTCAATCAACTTCAATGTGGACAAAGTTGGCGTACCTGTGTTGGTGCGTGTGAGTTATTTTCCAAACTGGAAAGTGAGTGGTGCTGACGGGCCATATCGAGTAGCGCCAAACTTGATGGTGGTTATCCCAACTTCGACTGAAGTTTCAATGAACTTTGGTTGGTCGATGCGCGACGTATTTGCATACCTGCTTACTTTTGCTGGCATTGCTTGGATCGTCATTTATCGACGCAACTTGAAGCGCTTTTATTAGTAGCCTGTTTCGTTGTGGCCAATCTTGATGCAATCGTAAAGGCGTATGACATTCGCGGCGTTGTGCCAGACCAACTGGATGCGCAAGCCGCTTATGCATTTGGTGTTTCATTCGCAAAGTTCACTGGAGCCTCGGCTGTTGTTGTTGCGCACGATATGCGTCCGAGTGGGCCAGATCTTGTTGATGCATTTCAGCGTGGTCTACTTGCGCACGGTGTGAGTGTCACCAACCTCGGGCTTGCCTCGAGTGACTTGCTGTATTACGCGTCCGGCAAGTTGGACATGCCGGGTGCAATGTT
>CAINLH010000035.1 GCA_903850275.1 uncultured Acidimicrobium sp. | reverse complement strand
CGACATGGGTGTGGCATTCATTGGGCCTCCACCAGAAGCAATCGTGGAAATGGGCGACAAAGTTTCTTCGCGCAAGGCTGCCATGCGCGGTGGCGCACCGATCGTGCCTGGCACCACCGAGTTTGTAACGAGTGCAAAAGAGATCGCCGATTTCGGAAATGAATTTGGTTGGCCAGTAGCAATCAAGGCTGCATTCGGTGGCGGTGGCCGCGGAATGAAAGTGGTGCAGTCGGCCGACCAAGTGCAAGAAGCAATGGACTCGGCACAACGCGAGTCGAAAGCATTCTTCGGCCGCGACGAAATTTATGTCGAGCGCTACCTCACATGGCCGCGACACATTGAAGTACAACTTGTTGGTGACAAGCACGGCAACGTGGTGTGGGTCTCCACCCGCGACTGCTCGGCGCAACGTCGACACCAAAAACTGATCGAAGAAGCACCAGCACCTGGCCTGCCAGACGGCATGGAAGAAGCAATGGGTGCTGCCGCCGTGAAAGCAGCCAAGGCAGTTGGCTACTACAACGCCGGCACCGTGGAATTCATCTACCAAGACGACGACTTCTTCTTCTTGGAAATGAACACCCGCCTGCAAGTAGAACACCCAGTGACCGAAGTGATCACTGGCATCGACTTGGTGGAATGGCAGATTCGCGTTGCTTCCGGCGAAAAACTTCCGATGACGCAAAAGCAAGTTGCTGCGTTGCGCAACGGCCACGGCATCGAAGTGCGCATCAACGCCGAGAACCCAACCGCCGGAAAGTTTTTGCCGTCGCCAGGAACGATCACCAAACTGACAACACCAGATGGTTTCGGCACACGCTTCGACGGCGGCTACGAAGCCGGCGACACAGTGAGCCAGTATTACGACAATCTTGTTGGCAAATTGATTGTGTGGGGCAAAGACCGCGACACCGCGATTGCCCGAACCATTCGCGCACTTGAAGAAATGGTGATCGAGGGCGTGCACACCACCATCCCTGCCGACCTCGCTATTTTGCGCCACCCCGATTTCAGTGCAGTAACGCACAGCACGAAGTGGGTGGAAGAAACGCTCGACCTTTCCAAACTGGTTTCCAGCGCGGGCGGCGGCGAGGCACCAGAAGACGGGCTTATCGAACGCTCCACCACGGTGGAAGTGAACGGCAAACGCTTCGACGTGAAAATGTGGGTGCCTGAATTTACGGCTGGCGTTGCCAAGAAGTCGAAGAAGCCAACCCGCGGTTCGGGAAGTTCGGGCGGCGCTTTGGCAACCGGCGACGTTGCCGCACCAATGCAGGGAACCATCGTCAAGGTCAATGTTGAAGTTGGCCAAACCGTTGCCGTAGGCGACTCGATCGTTGTGCTCGAGGCAATGAAGATGGAAAACCAGATCACTGCCGAGAAGGCAGGCAAGATTGCCAAGATCAACGTCAAGGCCGGCGACACCGTCGGCTCTGGCGATGTACTTGCCGTAATTGAATAAGCGGGGGCGCACGCCGCGCGACTAGTTTTACTGCGTGACTTCAGCCGACGAAACACCCGAAGAGCTGACGCCCGAGCAAGCCGCCCACGGCCTAGCCGCCGAACGCGAACGCCGACTTGGGCACATTGAGTCGCTGCGCCAGGCCGGCACAAACCCTTACCCCTACCGCTTCGACCGCACGCACACGCTTGGCGAAGTGCGCGAAGCATTTGGGCATTTAGAGGCAGGCAACGAAACAACACAATCGGTCACCGTTGCGGGACGCATCTTGTTGAAGCGCGACCAGGGCAAACTTATTTTCTGCACGTTGCGCGACCGCGGCAACGAGATTCAGTTGTTCATCAGCAAGTCGGTAGTTGGCGACGAACAGTTTGATGCAATCAACGATTTCGACTTGGGCGACTGGGTTGGTGTTACTGGCTTAGTGATGACCACGCGCAAAGGCGAGCTGTCGGTCAAAGTCGAGACAGCAATGCTGCTTTCGAAAGCCGTTCGCCCGCTGCCCGACAAATGGCACGGGCTTACCGATGTAGACACCCGCTACCGCCAGCGCTACGCCGACCTCATCATCAACGAAGAAGCGCGCCGCACATTCGAGGTTCGTCACGCAACTATTGCCAGCTTCAGAAAAACTCTGCACGATCAAAAATTCATTGAAGTAGAAACGCCAGTGCTGCACATGGAAGTGGGTGGCGCCCATGCTCGCCCATTCATCACGCACCACAACACGCTCGACATGCAATTGTTTTTGCGCATTGCACTCGAACTGCACCTGAAGCGCCTCATCGTTGGCGGCATGGAGCGCGTGTTTGAAATTGGCCGCGTGTTCCGCAACGAAGGCATTTCAACACGCCACAACCCCGAGTTCACCATGATGGAGAGCTACCAGGCATATGGCGACTACACCGAAGTGATGGCGCTTACCGAGCTGCTGATTACCAACGCCGCGCGCGACTCGCTTGGCACCACTGTTGTCACCATCAATGACGAACAGTTCGACTTGGCCCAGCCGTGGCGCAAAGTGCGCATGATTGATTTGGCAAGCGAAGCAACTGGCGAAACATTGCACCCGAGCATGCCTGTTGACGCGGTGCGCAAGGTTGCTGCGCAATACAAAGTAAAGACCGAAGGCCACTGGGGTTCCGGCCGAATTATTGAAGAGATCTTTGCCGAACTGGCTGAAGGCACGCTGCAACAGCCAACGTTTGTTACTGGCCACCCAGTAGAAATTTCGCCACTTGCCCGCGCCGACCGCAACGACCCGCACCTGACGGAGCGATTCGAGTTGTTCATCGG
>CAINLH010000034.1 GCA_903850275.1 uncultured Acidimicrobium sp. | reverse complement strand
GTCACCACTCTTGGCGTGCGCAAACCTGGCGATGCAGTGAATATCGAAATGGATGTGCTTGCAAAACATGTAGAGAAACTTGTTGCGCCGCATCGTTCGCGCACATCGTGGTGGCGCAGGTAGTCATGCCACGCGATCTTCCTGAACTACGAGAGAAGATCGATCAGATTGATGCCGCCATCGTTGCGCTGCTCGCACAACGAATGGAAGTGTGTCGCGAAGTTGCAGAAGTAAAAGCCGGAACTGCAACTGCAGTTATCCAACCGCAGCGAGTGCGCGAAGTACTCACCACTCGCAGGCAGTGGGCAATCAACAGCGGCGTCGATGCCGACTTTGCCGAGCAAGTTTTTCGCACCGTTCTGTCGGAGACGCACCGCATCGAAGTTGCTCATGAACGCGGCGAGGCTTCGCCAACAAAAATTGCCGACACATTACTGAGCGCGCTCGACACGGTTGCCGTTCGTATCGACCACGTTGTTGTGGCAGTGGTCGACTTGGCAACCGCTTCGGCGTTTCTTACAACGCTTGGTTTCTCTATCGAACCGACAGAAGACGCCGACATCGTTGCGGCAACAGCGGGTGGCGTGACCGTGGTGTTAGTTGGCCCAGGCAACGACCCAGCAGTTCGAGCGCATTTGGACGCGCATGGTTCTGGCGTGCAACACATTGCGATCGAAGTGCTCAACGCAGGTTTTGTACAGCAGGCACTTGCGGCAGCGGGCGTGCCGCTCCTCACCGACGTGGTGGTTGATGCCGCAGGCCACGAACAATTGTTTACGGTGGTCGACCCGGCAACGGGCGTGCAGTTGGGTTTCATCAGCCGCACTGGTCATCGTGTGCCAATCAGTGGCCACAATGTGCGCGCGCTGTTTTCGGCACTTGGCAAGATTTAAGTATCGCTTAAATATTGAATCTGACGTTCTGAACCGCTATTGTGAATGACGCACGACATCTACAAGGACCTTCGCCTCTCTAACACGGTGAAGCAACTTGGTCGGGCGCTGGCAGTCCAACTTCATACCAACCCTTTGGAGGGTTCAGTTGTCGATACGTCAGCGCGTCCTTGAATCACCCCTCGATCAGCTGTTGACTGAAGCGCGCGCCATCCGCGATGCGCACTTCGGCACCCGGGTTACTTACTCGCCGAAGGTGTTCATTCCGCTCACCATGCTGTGCCGCGATAAGTGCGGATACTGCACCTTTGCGCAGCCACCCGCTCGGTTAGAGAACCCATACATGTCGGCAGAACAAGTGCTGACAATAGCCAAGCAAGGTGCGCGCGCCGGCTGCCACGAAGCGCTGTTCACATTGGGTGAGCGACCAGAGCTGCGATACGACGTTGCAAAGCAGTGGCTTGCCGACAACGGCTACGACTCAACAGTCCACTACGTGCACGACATGGCACAGTTGGTGCTGCACGAAACCGGCTTATTGCCGCACGCAAACGCCGGCGCGTTGTACCGCGACGAACTGCAGATGCTTCGTTCTGTATCTCCTTCACAAGGAATGATGATCGAAACGTTGCGCGACGATTTGGAATGCCATCGTGGCGCGCCCGACAAGATTCCGCAGCGACGCCTCGACACGTTGGAGTGGGCTGGCGAGTTGCAGATTCCGTTCACCACCGGAATCTTGGTGGGCATTGGCGAAACTCGCGAAGACCGCATCGATGCGCTGCTGGCAATTGCCGAGTCGCATGCGCGACACGGACATGTGCAAGAAGTAATCGTGCAGAACTTCTTGCCCAAGCCACGCACCGGCATGCAACACGAAGCACCGTGCCCACACGACGAGTACATGTGGTCGATCGCTGCTGCTCGCGTACTGCTTCCCCCAAGCATTCACTTGCAAGCACCGCCAAACTTGAGCGACGATTTTGG
>CAINLH010000033.1 GCA_903850275.1 uncultured Acidimicrobium sp. | reverse complement strand
CCAAGCATCATCGTCATTGGTGAAACCGCTGGGCTCGATCTTCGCGACCCGCAAACAGTGCACGAACTTATTGCAACTGGCAGCTAATGCTCCCCATCATTTTGGATCTCAGGGGGCGCAAGGCCCTTGTCGTTGGCGGTGGCCGCATTGCCTACCGCAAGGCGAAGGCACTCGCCGATGAAGGTGCCCATGTCACTGTCGTTTCTCCGGTGTTTGTAGATGAGTTTTCAACCATGCCGAATGCAACCTTGGTGCAGCGAACTTACGAAGCGGGAGACACCGAAGGTTTCCAACTAGTGATTACCGCAACAGGCAATCATGATGTAGATCAAATCATTTACGACGAAGGTAATGCGCGTGGCACCTGGGTCAATTCAGCCGATGATCCTGACCGTTGTTCGTTCTATCTGGCAGCAACACATCGTGACGGTAATGTGATCGTTGCAGTTTCGACAGAAGGCAAGAGCCCAGCGCTTGCATCGCATTTGCGCAACACCATTGCGGCCCAGCTTCCGAATAATTTGGCAGACATCGCAATCGAACTCGACCGTCAGCGCAGCGAGATTAAGGATCAGGGTGTGTCGACAGAGTCGATCAATTGGGGGCGCCGCATTCGCGAAGCGCTCTCGCCGAGCAAAGCTTCAACGACTCGTGTGAAGGCTTCAAGGTCGCGTTTATTCAAACCTTGAAATACAGCATTCATTTCTCCAGATAAACGCTCAATTGCAACATCTGCAGTTTTTGCACCTTTTGCCGTGAGACGAACAAGCGAACTTCTGCGGTCAGTCGGATCCATTTGACGGTCAATGTGGCCCATATTCTCTAAGCGAGTAAGACGGTTTGTGAGGCCACTTGGTGAAATCATCGCTACACGTGAAATCTCTTTCGGAGTTAGGACACCACGTTTTCCGTTCCTGCGAAGTGTTGCAAGCACGTCAAACTCTCCCAACGTGATCCCAAGCGACTTAATGAGATTTCCATAAATCTCTGAGAATTGAGCAGTGACGACGTTGATGCCCAGGGCGACCCTCATTGCTCCAAAATCAAGGTCCGGCCTCTGCTCGCCCCAAGTCGAGACCGTTTCATCAATCAATTCATTGGCGTCCATATATTCACTGTATCCAGTTACTTTGACATCGAATAGTTTGATGTCGTACTATCTGCCCTATGCCATACGTTTTGGGGAACGTTGGCGGCCGAGCTGTGCTCGTATCCGACCAGCATTATTTTGATATTGAACAACTGAGCAACGGTTCGCTCTCAAGCGACCCAATGCACGTCATCGCTGCTGGAAAACAATTACACGGACTGGCAGAACAACTTCCCAACGCCTCTCCCACCGGATTGATTAGCGAAGTGGTACTTGGTCCGCCCGTAACGACGCCGCGAAACTGTTATGCAGTTGGCCTGAACTACAAGAGCCACGCAGATGAAGCGTCCATGCAGCTGCCCACCAACCCGCTGGTGTTCACCAAATTCCCATCGTGCCTTGTTGGTCCAACATCAGAAATCGAAATGCGCTCCGACGGAGTTGATTACGAGGTTGAACTTGTTGTAGTCATCGGTACAGCCGGAAAGGACATCGACCGAGAAAATGCATGGAGCCATGTCGCTGGCGTGACAGTTGGCCAGGATATTTCAGATCGGTTTGCACAATTTGCAGCGCAGCCTCCCCACTTCGACTTAGGCAAGTCATTTGACACATTCGGGCCAATTGGTCCATTTGTTTATTCAACGGATCACTTTG
>CAINLH010000032.1 GCA_903850275.1 uncultured Acidimicrobium sp. | reverse complement strand
GTAAAGATGTGTCCTTCTGCCAACCCGCGTGAATTAGACGTGGACAGCGATGCTTGCTGATACATCAACCAGTTGTCTGCTCGGAATGGACGATGGAACCACATTGCGTGATCAAGGCTTGCCATCATCACCGATCCATCCATCCAGTTGAGGCCGTGAGGCAACAACGCCGTATCTAATAACGACATGTCGCTTGCATAAGTAACGATGCACGCATGGAGCACTGGGTCGTCTGGCAGTGTTCCGTCGGCACGAATCCACACTCGTTGGCCTGGAAGCTTGTTGCCGCGACGAGCGACTGGGTCGCCGTCGACGTATCGCTGATCAATTGGCCTTGGCCGGTCGTACCAATCGCCCAGTTTGTCTTTGTATGGCGCCATGCGAGTCTTGAAGTCGGGGAGTGTTTCCGGGGCGGGAACATTCATGTCCATAGCGATTTGATGCTCCAACCCAGATTCGATTTTCTGAAAACTTGCTTGCAAGTTGAAGATTGGTTTGCCGTGTTGAATGGCAACTACGCGCCGCGTGGAAAAACTCTTGCCGTCACGCAGGCGGTCCACCTCGTACAGAATTGGAACCCCTGGATCGCCCGAACGAAGAAAGTAAGCGTGAAGCGAATGAACAAGTCTGTCTGGCTCATCGATTGTGCGTGAGGCGGCGACGAGTGCTTGTCCGGCTACCTGTCCACCGAAAACCCGCTGACGGTCTTCGTCTGGAGATTGACCGCGGAAGGTATTGACCTCGATGGTTTCGAGGTCGAGCAGCGTGATGAGGTCTTCGAGGGGGGTAGGCACCTCTCTATGTTGCCACTGATCGGCAGAAGTTTCACCTGCGCTAGCGTGAAATCTATGTCAAATGCCAGATCAAACACATTTCCAAAAGGGTTTACCTGGGGAACAGCCACTGCGGCCCACCAAGTTGAAGGTGGCAACTGGAACAACGACTGGTGGGATTGGGAACATCGACCAAACACGGTGTGTAAGGAACCCAGTGGCGACACGTGCGATCACTACAACTTGTTTCCTCAAGACATCGAGATGCTTGCAAAATTGGGTTTCGATAACTATCGATTCAGTGTCGAATGGAGCCGCATCGAGCCGGAAGATGGCGAATTTTCGCAAGCCGAACTCAATCATTATCGCGCGGTAATTGATGCCTGCAGGGCAAACAACATCACGCCGGTAGTGACGCTGCATCACTTCACCACACCTCGCTGGGTTGCAGCAATGGGTGGTTGGACAAACGACTCGACGGCAGATCTGTTTGCCCGGTTCTCGGAGAAAGTGGCCAAATCGATTGGGCAAGATGTTGGCAAATGGTGCACGATCAACGAACCAAACATGGTTGCAACAATCGGATACCTGCTTGGCGAATTTCCTCCCGGCACCAAATCCCGTGAAGCGCGTCGCAAAGCAAACGATGTTTTTTGTCGAGCACACGAGAAATCGCGTGATGCGGTCAAATCGGTGTCGAACGCACCACTTGGCATCACGCTTGCAATGCAGGAATACACCATCAATGTTGAAGACGAATCGCATCGCAGCGCTGCCGAAGCAATGCGCAATCAGGCATGGGATGGTCTCGAGGATTGCTTCCTTGAAGTTGCAAAGGGCGACGACTATTTCGGAGTGCAGACGTACACGCGCGAACGCTTTGATCAGAACGGCCGAATCAAGCCTGACGAGGACATGCGTAAGACCATCATGGGTTACGAATTCCGTCCTCAAGCACTAGAGGCATGCATCCGCAGAGCATGGGACAAGACGGGCAACGTGCCCATTATCGTCACAGAAAATGGCATTGCTACGAGCGACGACAACGAACGAATTGAATACGTGCACGGTGCGCTCGAAGGTGTGCTCACATGTATTGCCGATGGCATTGACATTCGTGGCTACACCTACTGGAGCTTGATGGACAACTTCGAGTGGACGTATGGCTATGGCCCAACATTTGGTTTGGTTGCGTGCGACTGGAAAACACAAAAGCGAACACCACGCCCAAGCGCGCATTGGCTGGGCAACATCGCCAAGTCGAACACGCTTGCTCCGCGGCCTGCATAACTGTGCTTGATGCAACGTTGCGAGCGGTCGCGCTCGCGACAACTGGTTTCATGCCAGAAGATGAAGGTGATGCGCTATTCGCCGCCGCAATGTTGGGTGGCGCTGCCTGCCCCGGGTTGCCGATGGTTGAAATCGGTTCGTATTGCGGAAGGAGCACGGTGTGGTTTGGTGCGGCAGCGCGCGCGTGCAACACGGTGTTGCATGCGGTGGATCATCATGTTGGGTCGGAAGAGAACCAACCGGGTTGGGAGTGGCACGATGCGTCGCTTGTCGACCCGGCTACTGGTCGGATAAACACCTTGCCGCACTTCGAACGAACCATGCAGGCCGCTGGGTTGACGCAATCCGTACTCGCAATCGTTGGCAACTCACCAGAAATTGCTGCCTCTTGGAAAGAGCCAATCGCGATGTGCTTTATCGACGGCGGGCACGGCAGGGAAGTTGCGCGAAACGACTACCTTTCCTGGACCCCGCATATCGCTGCAGGCGGAATTCTGGCGATACACGACGTGTTTTCCGACCCAGCGTTAGGCGGGCAAGCACCGTTCGAAGAGATTTACTCGCCCGCAATTGCTAGTGGCAAGTTTGTCGATGTGAGCGCAACGGGCTCGCTTCGCGTGTTGAAGCGCGTTTAGTCGAGCACGGTCGAGCGCGTGAATAACGTGCTCGCAGGTGTTGCCTGAGCAATTGCATCGGCAGCAAGGATGACTGCGGCACCCGTGTATGCGCTGCACTCATCGGCAGGAAACACAATGCGGTTTGGGTACGCAATACCGGTGAAGTATGCGCCGGATTCTGTGCGGTGTGCGTGCGTCCAAGTCAGTAGCTCTTTTGCTTTATCCACGTCTCCGGTTGCGCTGTGGGCAAGCGAACACTCTGCGGTTTCCGCAGCGGTCACCCAATCCTCGTCGTTAACGCAGCGCACGCCTCTGCCATCGATCACAAATTCGTCCCACTGCGAAAGCAGGCGAGTTTTGGCGTCGGTGCCCGTCAGCGAACCAGTAAGTACGGGGTAGTACCAGTCCATCGCCCAACGTTGTTTGGGTTCGAACAAACTTTGATCGGTGTTGATGATGTGGTCGATGACGTCTGCGGCTGCACGCCACTCCGGCTGCGGATCGTTGACAAGGGCACCAATGTTTGCGCCGCAGTGCAACGCATGGCGAATGGAGGATGAACCCGTGAGCAACGCGTAGTTCCATGGTGTCGCATCGATTTCGCGCGCCCACACGATTGCGCCGTCTTCGCGTCGCATACTCAACACCCAGTTCAATGCTTTCTTAACTGTCGGCCACATGCTGCGCACGAATGCTTCGTCGTTTGTGCTGAGCCAGTGGTGCCAAACGCCGGTGCCGATGTATGCGCACACGTTGGTGTCCAGTTTTGGGTCTTCAAGGGTGAGGTCTGGTTTGAAATAGTTGTGCCAGCTTCCATCCGCGCGCTGCACACTGGTTAGCCATTCGTAGGCTTTCCGCGCCTCGCCGTGCATGCCCATAACGTCGAGCGCCATTGCGGTTTCAACGTGGTTCCATGGGTCGCAATGTCCGTCCTTAAACCATGGGATCATGCCGTTAGGGAGTTGCAATGCAGCAATGCTCTGCGCGGTAGCAAGCAACTCGTCGTGAGTGATCACGCCAGCAAGGTTGTCGTTTTGGGTGCCGAGCATTATGCGTTGCCCGATGGTTTTTTGGAATAGACGATGAAGCTCTTACCAAGAACTGGTGCAAGCATTTTCTCGAGTACGCGAGTGAGGGTTGGCGCCGAAACAATGTCCCATTCCAGAAACTTCTTGTACGCCTTCACCATTCGGTGATCTTCGTTTGCTGGGCCAACGGCACAACGCAACCACCAATACGGCGAATGCAGGCCGTGTGATCGATGTTGGCCCAACACGTTGAGGCCGGCGGCACGCAGTTTTGCCTTCAGTTCGGTGCCGCTATAGATGCGCACATGGCCGCCCACAACATGCGGCGCGTGGTACTCGTCGGACAGCATCCAGTTGATCTTTTCCGGAAACCAAGACGGGACCGTTGCGGCCAGAACACCGCCCGGCTTGAGCACGCGTGAGAGTTCGTGCAGCGCAGCAACGTCATCTTGGATGTGTTCCAGTACTTCAGACGTGATGATGCAATCGAATGAATTGTCGGGAAACGGAAGGCGCGTGGCATCACCACGAAGCACGCCAACGAAGTTGTTCTCCCTGATCTCACCCGCCTCGAACATTGCTGCAAACGTTGCTCGGGTTACCACCACTTCTTCTTGTGCGTAGTCGAGAGCGACTACATGGGCGCCGCGACGCGCGGCTTCAAACGCATGGCGCCCAAAACCGGCACCGGCATCCAGAAATACCGTGCCTGGGCCAATTGGCAGTCGATCAAATTGAACGGTGAGCACGACTACTTGGCGTCCCTGCGTCGTAGTTTTTCCACGTTGTGTGGCATTGCCAGTACTTCGCGGTATTGGTCGACAGTGAGCGAAGCGCAGTGTCGCCAGCTCCAGCGCTCGACGACGCGCTTTCTTCCGGCGGCACCAATTCGGTTTCGAAGTTCTGCATTGTCGAGTCCGCGTCTGATTGCCGCGGCAAGGCCAATTGCATCACCAGGTGCGCAAGACAAAACGGTGTCATTGTCGGATCCGGTTACTTCGGGCAATGCGCCACCGGTAGTGGCAACAAGGCAGGTTCCTGTGGCCATTGCCTCGATGGCAGGAAGGCTGAAGCCTTCGTACAAACTTGGAACAACTGCTAATTCGGCTTCCGCATACAACTCGACAATTCGTTCATCGGTAACGCCTGACACGTGCGTGATGCAATCGCTCAGGCCAAGCTTGGTAATCAAATCTGCGTTTGCGCCTTCGCGGGGCCGACCAATGATGGTGAGGTGAATGTCTCGTTCGGTTCTTAACACGGCGAGTGCCTCAAGCAGGTACGACAGGCCCTTCAACGCAACGTCTGCCGAAGCGGTAGTAATCAGGTGGCCAGGTTTGCGTTGAACGTGCGCAATGGGCGCAAACAAATCGGGGTCGACTCCCACAGGAACAAGACGC
>CAINLH010000031.1 GCA_903850275.1 uncultured Acidimicrobium sp. | reverse complement strand
GCGGGCGCACATCCATTGGGAAAACATTGTTAAACAAGTCGGGGTTGTCGAGCCAAAGCCCAGCAATTTGCGGAGTGAGCGACGAAGTGGCCCAAGTATCCATCACGTCGGGTTCGCCTACGAACCCGCCAGCAATACCGCGCTGAGATTCGGTGAACCTGTCGGGAACGTCAGTGCTTGGGTCGATGGGCAGGATTGCCTCATTGGGCACAAGCGGCTGGTTGTAGTCGGGTTCGCCCGAAGCATTCAGTCGGTACCACAGCGGTATTGGCACACCGAAATATCGTTGGCGGCTAACAAGCCAGTCGCCGTTCAATCCACCAACCCAATTGGTGTAGCGGTGTTGCATGAAGTCGGGGTGCCATTCCAATTCATCGCCGCGTTGCAGCAACGCTGCGCGCAACGTTTCGTCGCGTCCGCCGTTGCGGATGTACCACTGACGGCTGGTAACAATTTCGAGCGGCCGGTCGCCCTTTTCAAAGAATTTGACGGGGTGCATGATCGCGCGTGGCTCGCCGCGAAGATCGCCCGAAGTTTTGAGCATCTCAACAATTGCAACTTGTGCTTGCTTCACAGTTTTTCCAGCAAGTTCGGCGTACTTTTGCTTGCCAGTATCACTCGTGATTCCGTCCGGTGCATCAACAAGTATTCGACCGTCACGGCCAATGATGGGCTGGGTAGGCAATTGCAGTTCGCGCCACCAAATGACGTCGGTTAAATCGCCGAATGTGCAAATCATGGCGATGCCGGTTCCCTTGTCGATTTGAGCAAGCTCGTGAGCAACAACCGGAACCTCAACACCGAACAGTGGCGATCGAACTGTCTTGCCGAACATGGGCTTGTATCGATCGTCGTCTGGGTGTGCAACGAGTGCAACACACGCCGGAATTAGTTCTGGGCGAGTGGTCGCAATGATGATGTCACCGCTGCCATCAGATTTTGCAAATGCAATGTCGTGAAATGCACCGGGACGCTCGCGGTCTTCGAGCTCGGCCTGGGCAACCGCAGTACCGAAATCAACATCCCACAACGATGGCGCCTCTTGCGCGTAGGCCTCGTTGCGTGACAAGTTGCGCAAGAACGCCGCCTGGCTTGTGCGACGAGCGTGATCGCTGATGGTTGTGTACAACAGCGACCAATCAACAGACAACCCAAGGCGACGGAACAGATCTTCAAAGACTTTTTCGTCTTGGTGTGTGAGCTCTACGCACAATGCGATGAAGTTTGGTCGTGAGATTGCAACAGCGCGATGGTCCTTGGGCACGTCACCACGAAATGGAGGAGTGAAGTTGGGGTCGTAGGCAACGTTTGGGTCGCACGAGACGCCGAAGAAGTTCTGTACACGACGCTCGGTTGGCAGCCCGTTGTCGTCCCAGCCCATCGGATAAAACACTTGCTTGCCGCGCATGCGCCAAAAACGTGCAACGGTGTCGGTGTGGGTGTAGCTAAAGACGTGCCCCATGTGCAGCGAGCCGCTGACGGTTGGTGGCGGCGTGTCGATCGCAAATACATCGGCCCGTTGGGCGCTGCGGTTAAACGTGTAGGTGCCTTCGGCTTCCCACCGCGCAATTAGTTTGGCTTCAAGATTTTCTAGGGTGGGTTTTTCAGGCACATTCATCGCGTCATTACTGTATTGGCGCGCAACTGGGCTTGACGCGCAACGCCGCCTCTAGGCTGTGGTCGTGCTGCATTTGTACGACACCGTTACGCGCGAAGTGCGCGAATTGCAGATG
>CAINLH010000030.1 GCA_903850275.1 uncultured Acidimicrobium sp. | reverse complement strand
GAAATTTTGGCAGTGGGCAAGTTGTGTTGGGAAGTGCGCGAAAAAAACTACGACATCGTCATCGTGGATGCCGAAGCATCAGGGCACATCGTCGCGCAAATTGAAGCGCCTCGGACGCTTACCAACATTGTGCAAGTTGGCCTCATCCGTGACCAAACCAAATGGATGCAGGAAATTCTGCACGATTCGTCGCGTACAGGCGTAGTTGTCGTGACCACGCCAGAAGAGATGCCCGTGGTTGAAACCATCGAACTGCTCGACACTTTGAACGCTAAGTCAAGCGTGGCGGTGGCTGCTGTTGTTGCCAATCGTGTCTCGAGCGACATTTTCGCCGACCGCGACTTGTCGCTTTTCTGGGCACTGCAAACCTTCGTCGGCTCGCAGCAATGCACGGCCCAACAGCAGGCGCTACTTACAGCGCCACTACGGGCTGTAGAAATTGCTGTCGATCGCAGGACTCATGCAGTTGCACATCTGGCGCTTCTTGCTCAGCGTTTACGTTCACCCTCGGTTCCATTGGTGGTGTTGCCGGATGTTGCAGTTAATCAACATGACCCTCGCAAGCTGAATGAGCAGCTTGCGACAGCGCTTTCCGAGGAGCTGTCGTGACGCAACAATTGGATTCCTCGCAGCTGTTGTCGATGCTCGATTCGTCGAAGTTGTTGGTGGTGTGTGGCAGCGGTGGGGTTGGCAAAACAACGATGTCGGCCGCGCTTGGCGCACTTGCGGCAACGCACCTTCACAAAAAAGTGTTGGTGCTCACGGTAGACCCGGCACGCCGCCTGGCTGACGCACTTGGTTTGCAAGCAATTGGAAATGCTGTTGTGCAGGTTGATGCGAAGGCGTTTAACGAAGCGGGCGTCGTGCCACAAGGGCAGTTGTTTGCCGCGATGATCGACACGAAGGCCAGTTGGGACGACCTCATCCACCGACATGCACCCACCCCGGCAATTGCGCAGCGTGTTCTTGCGAATGCGTTGTACACCAACCTCACCGAACGTTTTGTGCACAGTCACGACTACATAGCGATGGAAAGGCTGTACGACGTGTATCAGTCGGGCGCATACGACTTGGTCGTTGTGGACACCCCTCCTTCGCGAAACGCTCTTGACGTTTTGGACGCCCCAAAGAGAATGCGCGACTTTTTCGATTCGCGTCTGCTGCAGTTACTCACAACTCCTGCGCAATCACGGGTTGTTTCACTGATGTCGAAACCATTTTTTCAGGTTGCCGACCGAATTCTTGGCGCTCGGTTCTTGTCGTCAATAACCGAATTCTTCACGTTGTTTCGCACTATGGAAAAAGGGTTCGTCGAGCGCGCCAACAAAGTGGAAAGCGTGCTTCGAAATACGGAAACCAGATTTGCAGTTGTCACCACTCTTGAAGTTGCACCCGCATTTGAGGCCGAGTATTTGCTTACAGAACTGCAATCGCGCTCTTTTTCACTGGCCGCGCTCATTGCAAACCGCGTGTTGCCTCTTTCGCTCGCAAATCAAACAAGCGCAGCATTGGCCAACGACCGAAGCCTTGTTGGGCCCGAAATGCTCCAGGCAGCTGCCGCCGCAGCGGGGCTTCCGGCGCCTAGCACCGAACAGTGTGAGCGGGTATTGGCCACGCTGTGGAGGGCCTCCCAGGACGTTGTGGCCGCGTCTGCCGTCGAACAATCCCGACTCGACAAACTCTCCCATTCCTGCTCGAAGAGCGGGGCAAATGTACTTACCGCGCAATACGTAAGTGGGGAAATCACCGATATGAAGGGCATCGTGGCGCTGGGCGAAAGCCTGAGTGGCCGATAGGGCAGAATAAGAGCGCCGTATGCCAACGCTTGCCGAACTTGCCCACGATCACACCGAACTGAACTCGGATGCCATCGAGCATCTCACCGCACTTGTCTCGGAATGGGGCATGTTGGCCGACTTTTGTTTCGCCGACATGTTACTGTACGTGCCCGTTTCCCAAGGGAAGTGGTTAATCACCGCGCAAGTGCGCGCTGCAACTGGACAAACGCTCTATCACTCGGATTACGTGGACACGTGGGCGAGCGAATCGGAAAAGATATTGCTCGACCAATGCCTTTCATCCGGACAAATTGCGCAAGGAGAAATCTTCGTTCAAGCAATTGGTGGGCCGGCAAACATGTTGGTGGTGCCAGTGTCGTTCGAAGGCTCCACCATTGCCGTGCTGTCGCGCGAGTGGGTTACCGACAACGCCCGCAAATCCGGACAACTCGAATCTACCTACGCCGAGATTTTTGCGAAATTTGTCGAGATGGTGGCGGAAGGATTGTTTCCGTTTGACGGCCGCATAGCCGACGCCAGCGTTGCGCCGCGTGTGGGTGACGGTGCAATTGTGCTCGACGCAACAACTCGCGTTCGCTACGCCTCGCCTAACGCGGTTTCCGCATTGCATCGTGCCGGAGTAAGCACGAACGCCATTGGTCAAACGTTGGCCGAACTTGGCGTTGCAGAAAATGCGGCTCGCAACGCGTTCGAACGCAAGGAACCAGTTGTTGAAGAGATTGAACAGACCTCGGAAGTGACGCTGCTTACGCGCAGCATTCCAATGCTTCGCCGAACGCTCACGGGAGTAGAAGTAACGGGGGGAGTGTTGTTGCTGCGCGACGTTTCGGAGTTGCGCCGTCGCGACCGCCTGCTCCTCACAAAAGACGCCACTATTCGCGAAATTCACCACCGTGTAAAAAACAATCTGCAGACCATCTCGTCGCTGCTGAGGTTGCAGGCCCGCAGGCTGGAATCGCCAGAGGCCAAGGATGCAATTGCCGAATCGGTTCGCCGCATCAGAACCATTGCGCTTGTGCACGAAACGCTTTCGCGCGAGCCCGGCGAAGACATTGCGTTCATCGAGATCGTTCGCCCGCTCATGCGTCTGGTGGAAGAGGGCTTGCAGTCGGCAGATCGTCCGGTGACGTTTGAAGTGAAAGGTGACGGAGGCCGTTTGCCTGCAACAGTCGCAACGCCATTGTCGGTCGTCATTCTGGAGCTACTACAAAACGCCGTAGATCACGGTTTCCCCGAAGGAAGCGCGGGCGGTTCAGTTGTGGTCTCACTCAGCCATGACGACGATGCGCTGACGATTCGGGTGGTAAATAACGGCATCGGGCTCAGCGCTGACTTCGATTTTTCAAAGGCAACAGGCCTGGGGCTCTCCATTGTGCGCACTCTGGTAACCACAGAGTTGGCTGGAACAATCGAGATGCGTGTTGCGGCAGCCGAAGACTTTGCCCAGCTCTCAATGAAATCGCTGGGTAGCGGTGCGGGAACTGTCGTAGAGCTGCGTGTGCCGCTGCAGTATTAAGCGGTAACGCGGGCAGCGCGTCGTTCTGCTGCCATTTGGCGACGGATGTTGCGTCGCTCATCTTCAGAAGTGCCACCCCAAATACCGCAGTCTTGGTTGGTCTCGATTGCAAACTCGAGGCACTCAGTTTTTACGGTGCACTCGCAGCACACTTCTTTTGCCGCGCTGATTTGCTGAAGCGCTTGGCCTGTGCTGCCAACTGGAAAGAACAATTCTGGATCGGTATCGCGACAGAGCGCATTTTTACGCCAGGTGTAGTCGGCGGATCCAAGGGCAAGGCTTGTTGCGAGGATAGACAAGGTGACCACCTTTGGCGTTCGGTTTAATCGAGTAAGACGGTGTCACGATAGACACGAAGTTGGTCACTTACAAGAGGTGAGACAAAGTTTTTTTATTTTTTTATTGTGACAAATTTGGCGATACCCTACGCCCGTGACTCGTGCACATTGGGGCAAGGTAGGGGTGGCTAATGGCCCCCAAGTGATAGCGCATCGTGGTGCGTCGGCCGTTGAAAAAGAAAATACAACGATGGCATTTCATCGTGCTGCACAGATGGGAAGCCATGCGGCCGAGTTAGATATTCGCCTTTGTGCAAGCGGCGAAATTGTTGTGCATCACAATGCAGTGCTCGATAACGGCCGTGCAATTAACAAACTTGATTTCGCTGAATTGCCCAGTCATATCCCCACGTTGCAACAAGCACTTGAAGCCTGCGAAAACATGTGGGTGAATATTGAAATAAAAAATGATCCAACCGAGCCAGATTTCGACACTTCCGAAATGTTGGCAAACAGCATGGTGCAATTATTGAAAACAATGGGGCCGCCAGAGCAATGGCTTATTTCGTCATTTCGCCGCGAGTCAGTAGACACCGTGCAATCGCTATGGCCGCAATTGCCAACGGCATGGCTAACGGTGGGAGTTGCCGATGAAGATGCCGATTCCGTCGCAAAAAGCCTCGCGGCCTCGGGACATCAGGCCATTCACCCGAATGTGCACGTATTGACTCGACATGTCGTCGACGTCATGCATGCCAATGGCTTAAGCGTAAATACCTGGACAGTTGACGATCCGAAACGAATGTCTCAATTGCTCGACTGGGGCGTCGACGGGCTGTGCACCAATACGCCAGACGTTGCACTTGCACTCATTGCGCAACGCGCGCGCTAAAACGTGATGCTTGGCCGCACGAGGCGCAGGGCCTCGGGGCAGTGTTTAATCTCGAGCGATGTGGTGTCACCCAAATAGTCGCCATCCAATTGATAGGGGAACGGCGCTGGGAAGTTGATCGAGATGTTCTCGACATCAATAGCGATATCGATAGACGAGGACTTTTCTAGGCCGCCGCGTCGCAACGCCGAGTACAGCGTTCGCAACATCACTGGGGTCGTCATTTTCTTAAACGTCACCACCACCAGCTTCTTTTCCAGCGATGCAGCCTTCGACAAGTTGATCGGGTGCTTGCCAACGAAGGTGTAAGGGTTGGTGTTCAACACCACCGTGAAATAGCCGTTCGGAATGTGGCGGCCATCGATGTCAAGTGTGAAATGCGGGTACTGGCGGTCGTAACTGCGAAACCATGAATGCAGGGCAGAGTAAGCAAACAGTGGTTGACCAACAAGCCGCTTGAGAGAAGAGCGCCGCTCCACCAATTCAACAACTGCCGCGTCGTAACCGATGCCCGCGTGGAAACAGAAATAACGACCGTTGGCCTGACCCAAACTGACGCGCTCTACTTCGCCGTGTTCCAACCCGGAAACAAGTTGTGTGAGAGCAACCATCGGGTCGTTGGCAAGACCAAGTGTGCGCACGAAGACGTTTGTCGAACCACCAGGCAACATTGCGAGCGCGGTGTCGCTGCCGGCCAAACCCGTGGCCACTTCGTTCAGGGTTCCGTCGCCACCGAAAGCCACAACGGCGTCGAGCCCCCGTGATGCCGCATCCTGGGCAAAACGGGTTGCATGGCCGCGCTCGTTGGTCTCCACCACCTGCACGTCGTGGTGACGGGCAAGGTGCTGATGGACCAGCACCGTGTTTCGGGGAGTTACCGACGAGGCGAACGAGTTGACAATCAGCAATATTCGCAAGAGGGAAATTTTACCAGTGCCGATGGTTACCCGTGTCACAGGCGAATAAACAGGGGATTTGGGTTGGGGCAAAGCCCTACGCATCGGTAACAATGGAGGCATGAATATTGTCGTGTGCGTCAAACAGATTCCCGATCCAGCAACCCCAGGCGCCCTCGACGGCTCCACCCACGCGTTGAAGCGCGACGGAAAACTCATCTTGGATGAATCCGATGGTTACGGCGTCGAGATGGCGTTGCAACTTGTCACCACCGCAGGCAGTGGCGAAGTGAGCATCGTGTCGATGGCACCGAACGGCGAAATGTCGGGCATGCGAACTGCACTTGCAATGGGCGCTGCCAAAGGTGTTCTTGTTTCCGATCCAGCACTCGCAGGTTCGGACGCGCTGACCACAGCAAAAGTTCTTGCTGCAGCAATTCAAAAAATGGGCGCCGCCGATTTGATCATCGCCGCAACCGAATCTTCCGACGGTTACACCGGCACCGTGCCAGAGCAAATTGCTGAAGTGCTCGGCTTGCCATCCGTAACGTTTGCGAAGAAGGTAGAAATTTCTAACGGCGTCTTGAAGGCCGATCGCCAGAGCGAAGCCGGTTACGACGAAGTCGAGTGCCCGCTTCCTGCACTCATCAGCGTTACTGCTGGTGTTGTCGAGCCGCGCTACCCAAGCTTCAAAGGCATCATGGCCGCGAAGGCAAAACCAATCGAGACATTCACCGCAAGCGACCTCGGCGTTTCGCCAGCAGGTTGGGCCGGCGCAGGTCAGAAAATTGTCAGCGTCGTTCAAGCAGAAGCTCGTCAAGCCGGTGAAGTCATCGAAGACGACGGCACAGCATTCAACAAAATCGTTTCATTCCTCGAAAACCTGAAAGTGATCTGAGGTCAACATCATGGCAATCAATAGCGTTTGGGTTTTCTCACAAGCAGCAGGTGGAGCACCAACCACCGGCACACTAGAACTGCTCACCAAGGCACGTTCGCTCACGTCCAACGTCGTTGCATTCGTTGGCGGAGACGCATCAGCAATTGCTGGTGTTCTCGGCGAGTACGGTGCAACAAAGGTTTACGCAACTGGCGATTTGGCCGGCAAGCTTCCTGGCCCAGCAGTTTCTGCTGCAATGAAGGCCATCATCGACGGCGGCGATTCGCCAAGCGTCATTTTGTTCCCACAGAACTACGAAGGCCGTGACACCATGTCGCGCCTGTCGGTAAAACTCAACCGCACAGTTCTCACCAACAACATCGACATTGCCGACAGCGCAGACGGCGTAGTTGCAACCACACCAATTTTCGGTGGCAACTCACTCGTCACCGCAGCCTTCACAGGCGAAGGTCCACACCTCGTCTCGTTCCGTCCGAAGAGCTTCGCCGCCGAGTCGGCTAGCGGCGCTGCAGCAGCAGTTGTTGCGGCACCAGTTCCAGAGCTTGGCTCAACAGGAACAGCAAAAGTTCTTGCAGTGCATCTCGAGGAAAGCTCTGGTCCGAAGTTGGACGAAGCAGCAGTTGTTGTTTCGGGAGGCCGTGGCCTTGGCGAAGCAAGCAGCTACTCGCTCGTTGAAGACTTGGCAAAACTCTTGAAGGGCGCTCCTGGCGCATCACGCGCAATCGTTGATGCCGGCTGGGTTCCTTACAGCTACCAAGTTGGACAGACTGGCAAAGTTGTGAAGCCAGCCGTCTACATTGCGGCAGGCATCTCTGGTGCAACACAGCACATGGTGGGCATGAAGGGCTCCAAGACCATCATTGCCATCAACAAGGACAAGGAAGCACCAATCTTTGGTGTTGCAGACCTTGGCATTGTTGGCGACGTGCACAAAGTGTTGCCACAGCTCATCGAGCTGCTCAAGTCACGCGGCTAATTACTTTCGTTTTTTGGTCGGCTTCGATTTTTTCGGTGCTGGCTCGGGAATACCAAGTACCAAACAGATAGAGCGCTTGGCAATCACGTCCCACTCATGGGCAAGCGGGTAATTTCCACCCATTTCGATCAGTCGACGTGAGTTGACCGCGCCAATTAACCATGCCGCAAACATCTCTGGGTTGAAGTCATCTCGCACCCAGCCTTTGGCCTGTGCAAATCGAAGCGGTTCACTCACGATCTTGTTCGATAAATCTTGAGCAACTGCCAGTTCTTTCGATAACTCGGGTCGGTAAATGGCATTACCTAAAACGTTGAGGCGCGAATTGCGCGTAGCGCGGCGCTCGGGGGCAAACATCAGATCCAGAAACCGGTGGGCGAGTTCCGTCAAGTCCTTCTTACTGCGACATTTGTATAGGGCAGTAGAGAAGGCGAGGCCGATTTCGTTTTGCCCTCGCGAAAAGCGGTACGCCTGTGCGGCATCGATTAAACCTTCCCGGCTGCCAAAAAAGTGGTAAATCGACGGTGCCGTGATCGCGCACGCCTTGGTGATGTCACGGATCCGTACGGCAGATTCACCGCCTTTATCAATGACGGCCGCCGTCGCCTTGAGCAGACGCTCGCGAGTGTCGTTTATTTCGGGCACAGGCTTAATCGTAATCCGATTCTGTTTACGAAGATCGGAGCTACTTGTGCAAAGCCCTTGCTAAGAGATGTTCGGTAATTTAATTGAGGTAGTTGGCAAGGAATGCAAGCGAGGCAATGACCGTGCCAAATACTGCAATATTCGTGGCAATTATCCAGCCAATGTTGTTGATGAGGCCGCGAGTGAGGCGGCTTTCGATGCGATTAAATCCTTCGTTCATATCGTGACGTAGTTCGTTAAATCGGCGGTCTACTTCGTCGAATCGCCGGTCAACTGCGTCAAAACGGCGGTCTACCGAGTCGAACCGCGAGTCGATATTGATCGACAATTTGCGCAGATCATTGCCAGTGGCATTCCGATCTAGATCTTCTGCAAAAAGCTCAGCCATCAGTTCCTCCGCTCGTTCG
>CAINLH010000029.1 GCA_903850275.1 uncultured Acidimicrobium sp. | reverse complement strand
CATCGACATTGTTGATGCCACCGCCGACACGGTGTGCGCATTCAAACCACAGATTGCATACTTTGCCGCCGTTGGCGCCGAGGCGCAGCTGCAAGCAGTGTGCGATCACGTTCGTAACCAATACCCGCACATCGTGCTCATTTTGGATGCAAAACGCGGCGACATCGGCGACACTGCCGCGCTCTATGCGCGCGAAGCGTTCGAGCGCTACCAAGCCGACGCAGTCACCGTCAATCCATACTTAGGCACCGACTCACTCGAGCCTTTCCTTCGCACCCCAAACAAGGGAACCATCGTTCTCTGCCGCACTAGCAATGAAGGAAGCGGTCAGTTCCAATCGCAACTCATCGACAACGAGCCCCTGTACAAACACGTTGCGCGTGCTGCAGCAAACACATGGCAACACATGGGCAACACTGCTCTCGTGGTTGGCGCAACGTACCCAGCCGAATTGGCAGAAGTTCGTGCCATCGTTGGCGACATGCCACTACTTGTCCCGGGCATTGGCGCGCAAGGCGGCGACATCAACGCAGTAGTGCACAATGGCAGCAACTCGTCGGGGTTAGGCCTCATCATCAACTCGTCTCGGGCCGTACTTTACGCAAGCAACGATGCCCAATTCGCGCAGAGCGCTCGAAGCGTTGCACTTGCCACACGAGATGCGATCCGCGCGGCAAGCAACTAACCTTCGCGTCATGCCAAACCCCTTTTTGTCCGCCGAGTGGATTGCCGAAGCCCGCGAGATTCGCGCGAAATACGAAGATCAAGCCCCGAAGATACCTATCTCCATCCGCATGAATCAGGTGATCACAAAGGTTCCTTTCGGTGATGGCACCATCAACAGCCACCTCGACACATCAAGTGGCGAACTAGTTATGGACTTGGGCCATCTCGACACCCCCGACCTCACCATCACCACCGACTACGCAACCGCTCGGCATATATTCCTCGAGCGCGATCCGCAGGCCGGTATGCAAGCGTTCCTTGGCGGAAAGATCCGCGTTGAAGGCGACATGACCAAGATGATGCAGATGCAAATTGCAATGCCAAACGATGATTTGGCCATCAAGGTCGCGGCCGAAATAATGGCCATCACCAGCGATATCTAGCCAAAAAACCCACGAGTACACTTTGTGCATGGGGATGCACAAGGTTGTTGACGTCCATGCACACATTTTGCTTCCAGGTGTCATGGGCAGCTGCGGTGCGGCAGGCCCCGAAATGGGGTTTCGCGAAAACGGAACCGAGTTCTTCCGTGCCGGCGACTACGTCCTCGAAAATGTGCGCTTCAATAACAGCCCGTTCTCTGTACCAGCACAGCGCGTCGAAAAAATGGCCGCGATGGGCATTGATTTACAGCTGGTTTCCCCAAACCCAATTACCTATTTTTATCATCAGTCGAAACAGTCTGCGATTGAGTTCAACAAGAAGCAGAACGATGAAATTGCTGCAGTTTGCTCCACGCATTCCCAGCTAGTTGGCGCAGCGTCATTGCCATTGCAAGATCCGCAAGCATCTTGCGAAGAGCTCAACCGAGCAGTTGGCACACTTGGCCTTGTTTGTTCTTACATCGGCACAGACGTAAATGGTCTGGCACTTTCCGATCCACAGTTTGAAGAGTTGTGGTCAGAACACGAACGGCTTGGCGTACCAGTGGTCATTCACCCGGGGCCACGCGGTTCGTATCAAAAGCCAGACACATTCTTCGACAAATGGGAGCTTGATGTCATTTACGGTTTTGCGATAGATGAAGGGCTTGCCGTTTCCCATCTTCTGTTTGCCGGCGTGCT
>CAINLH010000028.1 GCA_903850275.1 uncultured Acidimicrobium sp. | reverse complement strand
CCGCGTGGCGGGCACGACTATCGCAAGCTGTATGCAGCGTTCAAGGCAGCAAGCGAAAACCTAGGAACAGGTCGACCAACTGCAATTTTGTGCAAGACAGTGAAGGGATGGACTCTCGGCCACGAAATTGAGGGTCGCAACTCCACCCATCAGATCAAAAAGATGAACGACGAACAATTGCGGACACTTCGCGACACGCTGCATTTGCAAGACGAGATTCCAGACAGCGCGCTCAACGGTGAAGACCCTCCGTATTACCGCCCACCGCACGACAGCATCGAATACCAATACATGATGGAACGTCGTCGCGCGCTGGGTGGCGCTGTGCCCATGCGCAGCACTGCCGTACGCAAACCACTCGTACTTCCGTCCGATTCGGTGTTTAGCGAGTTTGATGCGGGAAGCGGCGAACAACAGGTGAGCACCACGATGGGCTTCACGCGCTTATTGCGCAACATGGCACGCGACAAAGACTTTGGTCAGCGCATCGTTCCCATCATCCCCGATGAAGGACGCACCTTCGGCATGGACTCGCTGTTTAAAGAATTGAAGATTTATGCATCACAAGGCCAGAAGTATGAACCTGTAGACCATGCACTACTACTTAGTTACGCAGAGTCAGCTTCAGGACAAATTCTTGAAGAAGGAATTACCGAAGCCGGCAGCATGGCCAGCTTCATTGCGGCGGGCACGAGTTACGCCACGCGGGGCGTGCCAATGGTTCCTTTTTACACCTTCTATTCCATGTTCGGTTTCCAACGTGTTGGCGACTTGATCTGGCAAGCAGCCGATGCACGAACTCGCGGCTTTTTGCTTGGCGCAACGGCCGGACGCACCACGCTCATGGGCGAGGGCCTTCAACACCAAGATGGTCATAGCTTGCTGCTTGCCAGCACTATCCCCGCATGCCAGGCGTACGACCCAGCGTTTGCCTACGAAGTTGCAGCAATTGTTCAGAATGGTTTGCATCGAATGTATGGGGACAAACCAGAAGACATTTTCTTCTACATCACGTTGTACAACGAGAACTACCAGATGCCAGCAAAGCCCGCAACAGCATCGATAGATGCCGACATTCTTGGCGGCCTATACAAGTGGCAACAACGTGCGGCCGGCAAACATGCAGCATCAATTATCTTTTCTGGTTCCACGCACTTAGCAGCGCGCCAAGCAGCCACCGAGTTGCAGCAACATTTCGATGTTGGCGTAGATCTCTGGTCGGCAACTTCCTACAAATTGCTTCGCGAAGAGGCAATGGAAGTTGAGCGCTGGAACCGATTGCACCCAACATCAGCGCCGAAGGTTTCGCGTGTCGCAAGCCTGCTCGGCGAATCTTCCGCACCAATTGTTGCTGTATCCGATTTCATGAAGGCAATCCCCGACCAAATCTCTCGGTATGTCACAAATCGTCCATTTGCGGTGCTGGGTACAGACGGCATGGGCCGCAGCGACACGCGCGAGGCACTTCGTCGTCATTTTGAAATTGACGCCCCTCACATCGTGGTTTCAGTGCTGTACCAACTGGCACTTGCTGGCTCTATCCCTGCAACGGCAGTCGAACAGGCAATCAAGAAATATGGTCTGAATCCGGAAAGCGTGAGCGCGCTGCACGCTTAGGCGATACTTGTAGCCATGCCCACCACTTCCAAAACGCTGTACATCACCGGAATACCTGCCGGAGACGCGCTACTTCAACGCGACGGAACTGCGTTGCTCATCGGAATGTTGCTCGACCAACAGGTGCCCATGGAGTGGGCGTTCACTGGCCCGTACACCATCAAACAACGCCTTGGTCATTGCGATGCAAAGAAGATTGCAGCAATGAAGATGGAAAAGTTTGTTTCGGTGTGCTGCGAGAAACCTGCCATCCACCGATTCCCCGCTTCGATGGCCAAACGCATCTACGAAATGTGCGAAATCATCGCCGAAAAATACAAAGGCAAGGGTGCAAACATTTGGAAAGACGTAGACGACGCAGAAGAGCTTCGTCGCAGACTGCGCGAACTTCCCGGTTACGGAGAAGAAAAAACAGAGATATTTATTGCGCTGCTCGGAAAACGATTTGGGATCCGACCAAAGGGCTGGAAGGTGAAGGCCGGCGTTTTCAGCGACACTCAACCACGATCGGTTGCTGACATCTATTCCCCCGCCACCTTGCTCAAAGTGCGTGGATTCAAGAAGATGCAGCGCGCGGCCGATGTCGACAAGCAAGATCGTCCTCTCGCTAGGGTGCCTAAATGACCGTTCTCGTTACCGGTGGCGCTGGGTACATCGGATCCCACACCGTTCGACTGCTTGCGTCGCAGGGTCGCGACGTTGTCGTGCTCGACTCGCTCGAACTTGGCGATAAGTCGCGGCTTGGTTCGGTGCCTCTCTTCCAGGGCGACATCAATGACGAGCGCATCATCGAGAAAATTTGCCGCAAGCACAACATCACTGATGTAGTGCACTTCGCCGCTTACAAGGCAGTCGGCGAGTCCATGGATCAGCCCCTTCGCTATTACAACAACAACGTTGCAGGAACCATTGCACTCGTTCGTTCGCTGCTTTCAAACGGCGTCAATCGCATTGTCTTTTCGTCTTCCGCTGCGGTTTACGGCAACCCCGAGAGCGTTCCTGTAACCGAGGAATCCGCGCTCCGGCCAGAAAGCGTTTACGCAGAAACCAAGTCGGTTGTCGAGCGATTTCTTTCTTCGTGTGATGCCATTGGTCTGCACTCAGTAAGCCTGCGCTATTTCAATGCTGCCGGCGCAAGTGCCGACGCAAGCATTGGCGAAGACTGGTCGATGTCTCAGAACCTGGTGCCATTAGTAATGAAAGCAATACTTGGCTTCAGTGGGCCGCTCAATGTTTTCGGCAACGACTACCCCACCCCCGACGGAACATGTATTCGCGACTACATCCACGTCGACGATCTTGCTGATGCCCATGTAAAGGCGCTCGACTATCTGTCCACTGGCGGCAAAAGCCTTGCGTGCAATGTCGGTACAGGCAAGGGAACGAGTGTTCTTGATGTTCTTAATCTCGCCGAACAAGTCAGCGGGCGCAAAGTTCCGTACAACATTGTTGGCCGCCGCAGTGGCGACCCTGTCTCTGTTTATGCAGACCCAACGCTCATTCGCGCCCTATTGGGCTGGAAAGCAACTCGCGATGTTCGCGACATCATCAGTAGTGCATGGAATTGGCACGAACGTGACGCTGCCGCAAAGCGCTAGTTACAACGCAGCAATACTTCGCTGACGATCAAGCCAACCAAGCAAAATTGAAATTGCTCGCGGGTCGTGCCGAAGTCGGTGCCCCGCACCTGCCAGCACTTGTAACTCTGCGCTGCCATGTGCCTGCGCAAGCACGCGCGAATCCGCAGTTGGCACAATGTCATCTTCCGCACCATGCATCAAGAACAATGGTCGCGGAGCAAACCTTCGTGCTGCATCGGCTGGCCGGAAGCGCTTCAACTCACGACCCCACTCTTCTGTCGAAGGCGGGAACCCCGTACGACGAATCGTTCCAATTTCGCGAGAGTGTTCAAGGAACCGACGCGGCTGTTCTGCCCAGTCGTCGAAGTCTGCACGCGCCCCAAGCAGTGCGCAGCCATTAACACGCGGGTCATCGGCGGCAACACACAAACCAAGCGATCCGCCGGTGTTATTGCCGACGATCCAAATTCCGCTCGGCGATGTCTCGGCGACAACGTGAGTGATCGCAGCGCGCAAGTCGTCCACCCAACCTTGCATCGAAAAATCGCCTTCGGAAGTTGCGCAACCCCGAAAGGTGAACGTCATTGCATTCCAACCCAACTCGTTTGCAACACGCTCAGCAAGTTCGGGAAAAGTTCCAGCAGAATGCCGCGCGTCAATGCCACCGCTTGGGTAGCCATGACACAGCACCATTGCAGGCAACGCGCCAGTTTTGCCAGACGGCTTCACCAAATATCGTGCAAGTTGCAGCCCGCCCGAAAGAAATGAGCCGTTCATTGCGCTCTCTGGCTGCAAAGACATGGCTAGGTAAAAGAACTAAGCGCGAGGCTTCAGGTGGCGCCGAGTGACGCCTGGTGTCGCAAGCGTGTAGCCGCGATTTCGTGCTTCGGCCAACGTGTCGGGGCCAAAGCTAAGGCCCACATTGGTTTCGGCGATCTCGTTGATGATTTCTACGTCGGTCCATTCGTCCAAGTCGTATACCAATTGGGTTCGCTTATCACCAAGAAATCGAGTGTGTTCGAAGCGGCTGTGTCGTTGCATGGCTCAAATCTAGTCGCCCGATTGAAGGCGGCGCTCCCACTCGTACCGATCCCTTTCTCGGGCATATATTGGCAACTATGACAACCAGCCAGCCCGTCACTGCAGTCGACTTCTACTTCGATTCGATGTGCCCATGGGCCTACCAGACTTCCCTCTGGATTAAAGACGTCGCCGCGCAAACTGGCCGGACAATCAATTGGAAGTTTTTCAGTCTCGAAGAAATCAATCGCGAAGAAGGCAAAAAACATCCGTGGGAGCGCGAGATTTCATACGGCTGGACTCCGCTTCGAATAGCAGCATGGTTGCGTCGTATTGATATGAAACTATGCGGCGATTGGTACGGAGTTATCGGCAACGCGCTGCACATCGAGGGCCGCCGACCATACGAAAAAGAAGTCGCGCTCGAATTGCTACAACAAATCGGTGCGCCCGCCTCCACCTGGGATGACGCATTGGCCGACCCAACAACACACGACGAAGTACGGGCAGATCACCAACGCGCCGTCAGTGAATACGCAGGTTTTGGTGTTCCTATTTTGATTTTCCCCAACAACCGTGCAACGTTCGGCCCAGTTGTCGTGCCCGCACCAACTGGTGAAGCAGCAATACAGCTGTGGGAAATTACCGCGGCCTACAACAGTTTTCCTGGCTTGTACGAAATAAAAACCCCAAAAACTGCTGCAGACATGCAACACATTGCAGATGCCTTCAACCCGTATTTGCGAGCACGACAATGGAACTCTGTCCAGAATCCGGCACCGTAAGGAAAACATGATCCCGAATCAGCAAATTGACACACTTGAAGCAACGTTTTTATCCCTCAGCAACCTTGGTCGACAGTTATCCGAAGATCAATGGAAGCTGCCAACAGATTGTCCGGGTTGGTCGGTGCAGGACAACCTCTCGCACCTCATCGGCGTTGAATTTACACTTTCTGGAGGCGAGCACACGTCTCACAAATCACCAAAGTTCGACTACATCAAAAATGCAATTGGCGAACACAACGAAAATGAAATCGATGTGCGGCGCTCGCAAAGTGGTGCTCAAGTTCTGGAGGAATGGAACAGCGTCTCGAGCAACCGAATCACGCAACTCCGTGCCGCCGACGACGCGTACTTTGAAACGCCAATGATGATGCCAACAGGCCCTGGAACATTGGGCGACTTTCTCGGCATCCGCATTCTCGACTGTTGGGTGCACGAGCAAGACATGCGTCGAGCCACGGGCATTGCTGGCAACGAGGGCGGTCCTGCAGCCGAGCACACCATCGACAGGCTTATTCGCACCCTTCCCATCGTTGTTGGCAAACGGGCGGCCACGCCAGAGGGCGCTTCGGTTGTGGTGGTCATCACTGGTTCGGTGCAACGAAACATTCCGATCACTGTGATTAATGGAAGAGCAACAATTGT
>CAINLH010000027.1 GCA_903850275.1 uncultured Acidimicrobium sp. | reverse complement strand
GCCCTGGTGCAATTGCACCATGCAGGCAATCGGTCGCCGAAGGAACTGATTGGTGAGGCCCCTGTGTGCCCATCGGATGATGAGGCAACAGGTGCGCGGGCACTGACAACGTCGGAAGTAGAAGCAGTTATTGCCGACTTCGTAAGTGCCGCAGTGCGCAGCCAAAGAGCAGGTTTCGACGGAGTGGAACTGCATGGGGCACACGGATATCTCATTTGCCAGTTCTTGTCGAGCGAACTGAATCAGCGCACCGATCAATATGGCGGCTCACTTGAAAACAGGGCACGAGTATTGATGTCAATCATTGATGGTGTGCGCGAAAGTTGCGGGCCAGATTTCATTCTTGCCGTGCGTTTGTCGCCAGAGCGGTTTGGTATGCGTACAGCAGAAATTCAGCAACTGTTTGGTTGGCTAGTTACATCAAATAAAGTTGACTTAATTGATATGTCGTTGTGGGATGTTTTTGGTGATTGTGCAGACCCAGACTTTGCCGGCAAGAAGTTGTTAGATCAATTTGTCTCATTAGAGCGCGGCACCGTGATGCTCACTGTTGCGGGCAAGATTCATACACCTGCCGATGTGCAGCGCGTGCTTGATGCCGGAGTCGACATTGTCACGTTGGGGCGAGCCGCAATCTTGCACCACGACTACCCGCAAAAGATGCAAGCCGATGCAAGTTTTTCGCCAAGGACGCTGCCCGTAACCGAGGCAGTGCTTGTGCAAGAGGGTTTGTCGCCAGCGTTTATTGGCTACATGAAAAATTGGAAAGGTTTTGTTGTTGAGGCCAACGCATCATGATGCGCCGCACCAAAATTATTGCCACTGTTGGGCCGGCCTGCAGCACAAGTGAACAGATCACAGCACTAGCGAATGCAGGTGCAGATGTACTACGAATCAACTGCTCGCACCAATCGACACAGCAAATATCCGAACTAATTGACCGCATTAGAAGCGCAGCGCCAAGCGTTGCAATTCTTGTTGACATTCAGGGCCCGAAACACCGATACATCGGATCGGAACAGATGCTGCACAGTGGCGCACTGATTACCTTTGCGCTTTCCGACATTGGCCTGAGCACCACCACTGATGCGCGAGAGCAGGGGATTGAGGTAGGGCATCGGGTGCTATTGAACGATGGCCGACTGGAAGTGGTGATTGAAAAAGTTGGTCGCGACTCAATTGAAGTGAGGGTTGTGCAAGGCGGCGCGTTGAAGCCGGGCAAGGGCGTGAACATGCCCGATACCGAGGTAACCGACGACTTGCTCACGGCCAAAGACCGCAGCGACATTGCCGTTGCCAGGGCGAAGGCGGTTGAAGTGGTTGCGCTTTCGTTTGTTCAGAAGCCGCAAGATATTGAGCAGGTGCGCGAATTGGTTGGCGCCAACGTGATGGTGGTTGCCAAGATCGAACGACCACAAGCCTTAGAGCGAATTTCCGAAATCTGTGCAGTGAGTGACGGTGTGATGGCCGCCCGAGGGGACTTGGGCGTGGAGTTGCCGTTTGAAGTGGTGCCGGCAGCGCAACACAAGATTGCTCGCACGGCACTGACGCAGGGCGTGATTTCTATCTGTGCAACAGAAATGTTGGAGTCGATGACCACAAGTACGCGACCAACGCGCGCAGAAGTTGCCGACGTGACTGGTGCGGTTCGTGACGGGTTCGACGCCGTGATGTTGTCGGGAGAAACCGCCGTTGGTATCGACCCACCACACGCTGTTGAAGTGATGGCGCGCATTTGTGAGGCAGCCGAGAAAGAAGTGGTGTTGCCAAACTTGTTTGCCGACACCAACCCAATGCGGGCAGGCGTGACTGCATCGGCAAGTGCGCTTGCAAAACGCATGTCGGCCGATGTGTTGTTGTCACTTACGTTTACGGGGCACTCCGCGTTGTTGCTTGCGGCTTGCAGGCCAACGGCGCCAATCGTTGCAATAACCCCAAGCGAAGTTGTTGCGCGACAGATGCGACTGGTGTGGGGTTTGTATCCAGTAGTTGCCGAGCGTGCAAGCGACTTGGACGAAGCAATTGCCAGCGCGCTGACTGCAGCGCGTAAGCAGCAGCTCATTGGGCCAGGAAATACCGTCGTGATTTGTGCGTCGCGTTCGAACCCTCGTTCAAACGCAGACACAATTTGGTTGCATACCGAGCGCTAGGCGCCCGGTATGCATGATTGTTTATGAACGCAGTCGGTCGTTCTTCGGGTCGAACAGCGGCTCGGCACCAACAGTGACCGCCACTCGCTTGCCGAAGATTTCCACTTCAAGTTTGGTGCCCGCAGGTTCAAACTCTGGGAACACGTAACCAAGAGCAACGCTCTGGTTCAACGTGAAGCTCCAGCCGCCCGAAGTTGCAATACCAATGCGCTTGTCGCCCTTGAAGATGCCGGCGCAGAATGGAACGTCTGCATCGCCGTCTACATCGAGGGTCATCGGAACAAATCGGTAAGGCGAGCCGTTCTTCTTTTCCTCTACAAGAGCGGCCTTGCCCACGAACTCTTTGTTCATGTCGACGAAACGATCGAGTGATGCATCGAATGGGGAGAAACCAATTTCGAGGTCTCCCTTCCAGCCGCGGTAGCACTTGTCGAGACGAAGGCTGTCTACTGCGTAGATGCCCATGTCGCGAATGCCATGCTGTTCGCCTGCCGACCAAATCTGGTCGTACAACGAAATCATCTGGTCGTTTGCTGCGTGCAACTCCCAACCAAGTTCGCCCACGTAGTTGACGCGCAATGCAAGCACTGTGCCAACAGAGGTTTCAATGATCTTGTGCGACAGCCACGGGAAGTCGGCGTTCTCGAGTGATGTAGTAGTCACTTTCGACAGCACTTCGCGTGCCTTCGGGCCAACCAAAATAAGTGAGCCGTAGTCCTTCGTGACGTTCTTAATGGTGACGCTGCCGTCTTGCGGCATTGCCATTTCAAGCACGTCGAGGTCGTGCCACTCCGAGCTTGCGGCACCAACGAGGTAGAACTTGTCGTCGGCCAAGCGAGCAATGGTTAGTTCGCTGAGCAACTTGCCGTCTGGCAAGAGTGCGTAGCTGAGGCTGAGGCGCCCAACTTTTGGCAGCTTGGTGCAGATGATGTTGTCGAGGAAGGCAAATGCGCCTGGGCCCGAAACTTCAATCTTGGTGAAGCCAGGAAGATCCAGCAACGCAACGGTGTTTCGTGCGGCGTGACATTCTTCGGCAACAACTTTGCGCCAACCGTTTTTGCGGAAGAACGACAGTGTGTGGTCGGTTACTTCGCCCTTTGGATCGAAATATGTTGGACGCTCCCAACCACCGCGAGCACCAAATGCGGCACCCTTTGCCTTCAACTTGTCGTACAAGGGCGACATGTATGAAGGGCGGCCTGCAGGGCGTTCTTCAAATGGGAAACCCATGGCGTATTCGTTTTGGTACACCTCAAGTGCGCGATCGATGGTGTACTGCGTTGTTGCGTACTCCTTGAAGCGTCGGCGATCGATGCCCCAAATGTCGAACTCTGGTCGACCGTTAAGCATCCACTCGGCAATTGCTTTTCCTGCGCCGCCGCCCTGGGCAATGCCAAAGCTGAACGTGTTGCAATGGAAGAAGTTGCGCAGACCGCGTTCTGGGCCCATGTATGGGTTGCCGTCTGGCGCGTAGGGGATTGGGCCGTTAACAACGCGCGCGATGCCGGCTTCTGCAATCAGTGGCACACGCTCGCCTGCGTCAAGAATCTGTGGTTCCAAACGCTCGAGTTCTGCTGGCCACAACTTGCCGGCAAAGTTGTCGGGAATTCCGTCGAGCCACATTGCAGTGCTTTGCCACTCGTATGGTCCGAGGATGTAACTGTGACGCTCTTGTCGCAAGTAGTACGACGTGTCTGGGTCGCGCAACAAAGGAAGTGGTTTTGCCAACGCGGCAAGTTCGGGGATTTCTTCGGTGACTAAGTATTGGTGAGCCATCGTCATGATTGGCAAGTGTCGACCAAGAAGCGCCATCACTTCGCCTGCGCGGTAACCGGCTGCGTTCAACACCATTTCGCATTCGATAGTGGTTTTGTCGGTGGTGACAATCCATTCGTGGTTCGGTTTTTGTTGCAAGCCAGTCACGCGTTCGTGGCGGCGGATGTTTGCACCCTTGGCGCGTGCTGCACGTGCAAGTGCCTGCGTTACTTGCGATGGGTCGATGTCGCCATCCAATGGGTCCCACAGTGCGCCGACAAGGTCGTGCGTTTCAACAAACGGGTACACCTTTTGCAATTCGGCAGGAGTAAGAACGTCGTATTGCATGCCGTTGGCGCGGGCCATCGAAGTGACGTGCTTGAATTCGGCCATGCGCTCTTCGGAGTGTGCGAGGCGCACCGAACCAGTGACGTGATAGTTGATGGGGAAATCTGGATCCTTGGCAAGCTTGGTGTACAACTCGGCGGTGTACTTCTGCACCTTCATGATGCTCCAGCTGCCGGAGTAGGTGGGCACGTTGCCCGCCGCGTGCCAGGTGGAGCCTTCGGTCAGTTCGTCGCGTTCTAGCAAGAGCACGTCGGTGCATCCCATTTCGGCAAGGTGGTACAAGGCGCTGACGCCCGCAATGCCGCCGCCGATGATGACAATTTTTACGCGCTCGCTCATTGGGAACCCCTCGTGGATAACTGGCTGGATAGAACTTGGC
>CAINLH010000026.1 GCA_903850275.1 uncultured Acidimicrobium sp. | reverse complement strand
GGCATTCCGCTCGAAATTCCAATTGCGATTGACAACGCCTGACTGTCGTTCATTAACCACGCAAGATCACCGGTTGTGGCACTGACAATGGTTGTCGGTACCGGCAGATTGTCGTCGATGGGAATAAAACGATGTGAAACCGAATCGACTGCATGCAACCAAGCAAGGCCGTGGGCATCATCAATTTTGACAACTTGGACCAGCACGTCTATTCCCTCGTCGGTGATGACATGCAGTTCGCTGCCCACTTGCAGATCGCTTGCTCCCGCAATGAAAAATCCAGACTCCGAAATAGCGAGCACAGGAATTATTCGGCCGCTGATCCGGGCGGTTTTCGGCATCGCGGCGAGCGGAAGGGGCTGAGCGAGAGCGGCATTTTGGGTGGTTGGCCGAGATTCTGGCAACCGCGATGCCGGAGTAACCACCTGCAGCACGGCCACGGACAGACAAACACTGATGATGGCGGTTGAGAACACGATTCCTCGGACGACCGAGCGTCCGAGTCCATAGTTGACGGACGGTTCGACTACATCAGAAAGTTCACTTGGGTGACGCCACTCGCGATCGTAGGGAGGAAGTGGGGCGTTGAAAAAATTTCCAGTCCCCTCATCGTTGCGTTCGTCGTCGCCCATCACCTGCCAAAGGATAGTTAGCCGCTGTTCACAAAGGTCATCGGCCACCTCGGGTACGCTGATGTCGTGACTCTTCGCCGCCTCATCGACAATGGCGACACGCTGTTGGAGTTGACGACCGAACCACTCAGCGTTGATCAGACTTACAACTGGTCTGTTTTGCCCAGTTGCGGTGCCGTGGTGGTTTTTTCAGGCACTGTTCGAGACCATTCCGACGGAAGGGCGGGGGTCGAGACCCTGGCATACGAGGCGTACGAGGAAGAAGTCTTGCCTAAGTGCCAATTGATTACCGAAGAGATGCGTAAGCAGTGGCCAACACTTGGACGAATCGCGCTCATTCACCGTTTGGGCGAACTGCAACTTGGAGAATCGTCGGTGTTGGTTGTGGTCTCATCGCCGCATCGCCCCGAAGCATTCGAAGCTGCGCGCTATGGCATTGATGCGCTGAAGGCAACGGTTCCAATTTGGAAACGAGAGACATGGAGCGACGGAGCAGATTGGGCCGCATCTGCGCAACACGTCACCACACTCGATGCGATGAACGAATCGAGAGCAAAATGATTTTTGCAATGAGCGCAACCGCAATGTTGTTCGCAGCAATTTCTGTTGTGTCGGCCTTAACGCTTGCATATCTCATGTACGTAGAAGGACGTCGCGCCAACAGAAGTAATGGAATGGTTGCATTTCATCGTCACTTGGATGCGCTATCTGATGATTCTCGCGCATATTTGCGACAGCAATTAAACGATTCGCGTGAACGGCAAAAAGGGGTTAAGTAACCATGGCACGCGACTTAGCAATCGACTTAGGAACAGCAAACACCCTGGTGTACATGCAGGGTAAGGGGATTGTGATTAATGAGCCCTCCGTGATTGCTGTCAATCGCCGCACGGGTGAGGTGCTGGCAACAGGGCACGAGGCATGGGGCATGATCGGCCGCACGCCTGGCTACATCGTTGCAGTGCGGCCACTTCGCGGTGGAGCAATCACCGACTTTGAAATCACTGAGAAAATGATCCGCCTCTTGCTGCAACGCGCAGGAGTCTCACGTTTCTCGCGGCCAAAGGTATTGATCTGTGTTCCATCCGCGATTACCGAAGTAGAGCGACGCGCAGTGACCGACGCAACCCGTCGTGCCGGCGCCGCCGACGCACAGTTGCTCGAGCAGCCAATGGCTGCTGCAATTGGTGCCGACCTCGACATCAACGAACCTGTCGGCAATATGGTCATCGACATCGGCGGTGGCACCACCGAAACGGCAGTGATCAGCCTCGGCGGCATAGTTGCGCTCGAGGCAGTGCGTGTTGGAAGTTTTGATATTGATGCTGCAATTCAGTCGCATGTTCGTCGCGAACATGGGCTAGCAATTGGCGAGCGAACAGCAGAGGAAATCAAAATCAGCATTGGTAGCGCAATTGCAACTGCTGAAGACCGGGATGCCGAAGTGCGCGGGCGTGATTTGGTTTCTGGCCTTCCCAAAACGGTGGTTCTTACGTCGCAGGAAATCCGCGATGCAATTGAAGATGTGGTGTCACAGATGGTCGCTTCGGTTATTCGTTGCTTGGCCGTGGCCCCGCCAGAACTATCGCAAGATTTTCTTTCGCGAGGTATGTACCTGGTTGGCGGCGGTTCAATGCTCCGTGGCCTTGCCCAACGCATCGAACGCGACACAAAAGTTCCCGTAAACATGTCCAACCAACCACTCGAAGCCGTTGTGCTTGGTGCTGGTCACTGTGTCGAAAACTTCTCGGCATTGCGCGGCATGTTCATGGATGCACGCCGCTAGTAATTACTTGCTGATTAGGCGTGTAAGCCCTTCTTGCACAACCGTGACGGCCAGTGTTCCGTCCTGGGTAAAGATGTGTCCTTCTGCCAACCCGCGTGAATTAGACGTGGACAGCGATGCTTGCTGATACATCAACCAGTTGTCTGCTCGGAATGGACGATGGAACCACATTGCGTGATCAAGGCTTGCCATCATCACCGATCCATCC
>CAINLH010000025.1 GCA_903850275.1 uncultured Acidimicrobium sp. | reverse complement strand
TTGCTTTCGGGGTAGCGAGACCGACGTCATCTCGAGAGTGTGCGGAGCGCTTGAAGCATTCAACATCGAAGTTCACGCCGAGTTTCAGGGCGACAACTCCATTCCCGACCCGGCCGTGATCGATTCGGTGGTCAACTTTTATTTGGAACACTCCAACGAATACGACTACGTAACCAATGCGCTGAAAACAACGTTTCCCCCGGGCCTCGAAGTGTCGGTGTATCCATCCGACATTTTGTATGATGCGAACAAGCGCGCGGCATCTTCGGAGCACCGAGAATATGTTGGGTTTCATATCAACCAACATCCCGAGATCTATCGCATCAAAAACATTGAAGCGCCCGCAAGCATTTGTCGCCCCGACTTGCATCTAGAGGTAGACACCGACGAGGACTTTGCGTTGGTTGCCCACATTTACGAGCACTTTGCTTCAAACCCGCTGTTCACGATTGAAGATGTCGTTGCTTACACCGACGCCAACCCGCAACTACTTGAGGCAAACTCTGTGGTGGAGCGGCGCTGGAAGCAATACCGCCAAGACTCCTGACGGCTAGAGCGCGCTAAACGAAGGGCGTCGGTGCGCCCAAGGCATTGCAACCTCAAGTTGTGCAGACAGGCGCAGCAGCAGATCTTCGCGGCCATACGCACCAACAAGTTGGATGCCGATTGGAACACCTTGTGCTGTCCAATGCAAGGGCAGGCTGATGGCGGGCTGCCCAGAGGTATTGAATGCCGCGGTGAACGCGACGAAATCGGCAGCAACTTTCATTGGGCGCATCGGCGACGATTTATCATTTTCAAATTGTCCAACCTTGAGCGGGACGCGACTGACTGTTGGCGTGAGCAGGATGTCCCAGCCGTCGGCCCACCACTGCGCGACAGCGCGGCGATACAGCGACGTTGCGAGAATCGCGGCCGCATATTTAGCAGCAGAAGTTTTCTGCGCGTATTGGGCCATCGTCCAGTTGACGAGCTCGAAGTCGTCTTCATTAACTTCGCGACCAAGCATGTTTGCCGTTGTCTCACATGCAACTGCCATGTTGGTTCCCCAGATTGCTGTGAAGCGTGGCGGGAACGATTCGTCTTCAAGTGCCTTCGGCCAAGCTGGTTCGACATGATGCCCAAGTTGCTCTAATTGTTTTGCAACTAGGCGCACGCCTTCTGCGCACTCGTCGTCGATGTTGCCGGCTAATGGGCGGTGATCGAGAAAACCAATGCGCAACTTCCCGACTGGCGCACCAACTTCTTCGGCGAAAGGGCGAGAAGGCGAGGGCGCAATGACGCGGTCTCCAACGCCGGGCCCCTGAGTTGCATCGAGCAATGCGGCGCAGTCGCGCACAGAGCGCGTAACAACGTGTTCGACACCCAAGTTGGTTTCGTCTCGGAACGGTGCAGAAGTAATTCGGCCTTGGCTTACTTTGAGACCAACGAGACCGCAGCAGGCCGCGGGAATACGAATGGAGCCGCCGCCATCGCTGGCGTGCGCTGCAGGAACAATGCCCGCCGCAACTGCTGCAGCGGCTCCGGCATGTCGGCGAACGGCGCACCATTGCGCAACGCCCCCGGCTTGCGCTGCAGCAGCGGGATGTAGTGTTGCCAGTCATACCGCGTCTGGCCG
>CAINLH010000024.1 GCA_903850275.1 uncultured Acidimicrobium sp. | reverse complement strand
TTCACCAAGCACTTCGATGGCGCGCACTATTGAACCAAGGCCAAGCCGGCGTCCTTGATCGGCAACATGCTCCACTCGTTGTTTCGGCAACTGCACTAAATCCGTCGAAACAATTGAAAGGAAACTTTCGCGCAAGTGGCGAACAATTTCTTCCGTCAGTGTGCGCGGGTCGGTGCCGTGTTGCACAGCCGACGCTGTTGCTGCAAGTGCGCGGCCCGGGTCGTGATCGATGAGTGCTTCAATGAATTCATCCGACGAAACTTCGGCGTCTACTTCGCCGCCGCCTGCGGCAACCAACTCCAGCGCCGAGAGTGTGTCGCGTGCCGAGCCGCCACCGTGTGTCAACACATGTGCGATGGCGTCTTCGCTTACAGTCAGGTTGGCATCGGCAATCACCCAACGAACGTGTGCTTCCAAGTCGTCCATTGGCAACAGATGAAACTGCAAGTGTTGTGTGCGGCTACGAATGGTCTCGCTTACTTTCTGTGGGTCGGTAGTGGCAAGCACAAACACCACATGTGGTGGTGGTTCTTCCAAAGTCTTCAGCAGCGCGGCCTCGGCTGGCTTCGAGAGCATGTGTACTTCGTCGAGAATAAACACGCGATGGCGGCCGGGGTTGCCAAGCGACGATCGTTCGATCAAGTCGCGCATGTTTTCTACGCCGTTGTTACTGGCGGCATCCAACTCCAACACGTCGTAGCTGTTGCCGCTGTCGATTGCGCCACACGAGTTGCACACACCGCATGGCTCGCCTTCTTGTGGGTCTTCGCAGTTCAAAACTTTTGCCAAGATGCGGGCGGTTGAAGTTTTGCCCGTGCCGCGCGGGCCGCTGAACAAATAGGCCTGACCTTCGCGATGGTTGATGACGGCGTTGCGCAACGCGCGCACCACATGCTCCTGGCCTTTCAGTTCGTCAAAACGACGGGGCCGATAGCGGCGATATAACGATTGAACAGCCATTGCCTGCGAGCCTATCTAGGCGGTGCAGTGTGGTCGGGTTGACCCTCATACAGCGCGCAATTCGCTACCGTCTAGGTAGACCTATGACGAATCGAATGCCGCTTGTCCTTCGCATTGGTGTCGCACTTGGGCTCATTTTTGGGCTTGGCTTCGCAGCTTCTTCCGCCGGTGCCTCTGGCGCGGCCGGCACCAATGAAGAGGTGTCATCAAACCCTGCCGCCAACCAAGTGGTCGAGGTTCCGCCCACGCAATTGCAGATGGTCTTTCGTGATGCGCTAGCAAGCCCCGAGGTTGCAAGCACCATGGGCCTTTCGCTTGCCTGCGATGGCACCCTCGTTGGTCTTGCGCAGCCGCAACTTGGCGCCGACGGGTTCACCGTTTCGGCTGCACTCACTCAGATTCCGCCAGCAGGGCTGTGCACCGTCAGTTGGGCATTGCCCGACAAAAGCATTGGCTCGTTTTCGTTTACCTCCACCGCAACCTCCGAATCCACCCTTGCCCCGGGCGACACCGTCCCCGTTGTCGGCACCGACGAACCAGCGGTCATTGGCGAAGTAGTTCCCGTGTCTACAGGCGGCGGCCCTC
>CAINLH010000023.1 GCA_903850275.1 uncultured Acidimicrobium sp. | reverse complement strand
GCGAATAAGCCTTCTTGCCTACGAGCATGCCCGCAATCCCGATGATGAGTAGTACGGCTGCATTCATTGCAAGCACCTCAAACCAGCTTGAAATGGCCGATGACTTGCGAATGATTTTGCCAGTCTTGGCTACTTTGCCAATCTTCACCAGTTTGGCCACCTTCGAAATTTTGAGCAACCGTGGAATGATCAACAACGGCGATGCCGTTAACACATTGTCACCCTCGTTGATCAGCAGCGTGACTGGCGATGAAGCAAGCACAATGATTACTTCAAGCTTGTGCCCAAGCAGCCATTGCCGTTTCTTTTCGGCCAGCCAAGTGAGAATGGCTACCTCAAAAAAGAAGAAGAGCCAGATGACGACACCGGCGATTTCGGCATAGATCAGTAAGTCATGATTCTTTGACGACTGAATGTAGACAACTGGAATTGCAGCCAGTGCAGCAATAAGCGCACCAAATTGCAGACGCTTCTCTAAAGGCGAATAGTTATCCGAACTTGCCATGGCTTTTCCTCATACTGGTGGCTGTATCACTACGAGAATACTCTGAGGCGCTAAATGTCACCTTCGTCGGGTGACTCGAAGGCATCATGCAAAATCCGAAGCGCTGATGTACCAGTGGGTAATGATCTAGCCTGAGGACAGCAACGTTGCTGAAAGGGGAATGTATGACAATGGCGTCATATAAGAACTACTCGGCGCTCGAAGCAGCCGAACTCCGTGTTCGCGAGGCTGGCGAGTGGCTGAAATTGGAAGACGGCTTGATCGAAACGATCGTCGCCCCGCGAAGAATTATCGAAGTGGCAATTCCATTTCGCCGCGATGATGGAAGCCGAGACCAACTCACTGGTTGGCGAGTGCACCACAACACCACGCGCGGGCCGGCAAAGGGTGGAATTCGTTATCACCATGAAGTGAACCGCGAAGAAGTAATTGCTCTTGCCATTGGTATGTCGTTAAAGACGGCCATTGCAAACCTTCCACTGGGTGGCGCGAAGGGCGGTGTGTGCTTCGATCCGAAGCAATACTCGATTGGCGAAATTGAGCGCATCACACGGCGGTACGTGTCCGAGATTGCTTCCTTCCTTGGGCCCGACCGCGACGTGCCAGCGCCCGACGTTGGCACCAACGCGCAGATCATGGCGTGGATCATGGACCAATACTCCACAGGTGTTGGCCACGCCACACCAGGCGTAGTGACGGGCAAGCCAATCGAATTGGGTGGCTCGCTTGGGCGCGAATCGGCAACTGGCCGAGGCGTTGTCGAGGCAGCAGCATTGATGCTTGGCAAAATGGGCACATCGCTCGAAGGTAAACGGATTGCTATTCAGGGTTACGGCCAGGTGGGTTCGTGGGCTGCACGCCTTGCAGCAGCACGTGGCGCACTCATCGTGGGATTGTCCGACGTTGGCGGCACCATCTACGACGCCAAAGGCCTCAACTTGAAGGCAATTGATCAGGCATACCGTGACGGCGCGAAGAGTGTTGTTGATACGGGCGTAGGCGATGTAGTTGCCCGTGGTGTTGCCGGTTCAGCAGCCGTATTTGGCTTGGACTGCGATGTGGTGATGCCGTGTGCACTTGGAGATGCAGTTGGCGAGACTGAGGCGAACAGCATGAAGGCAAAGCTGGTGGTGGAAGGCGCAAACGGCCCGCTCACCCCCACTGCCGACTTGATCCTTGCCGAAAAAGGCATTGTGGTTATCCCCGACGTTTATGCAAACGCCGGTGGTGTCACGTGTTCTTATCTTGAACAGTGCCAAAACTTTGCGCACCTTACGTGGGATGAAGACGAAGTCAATGCCCGCGTTATCGATTTGATGCGGGCTGCTTTCGAGCGGTTCTATGCCTTCTCGCAGGAATCAAAGTTGCCAAATCGTTTGGCAGCAACTGTTCTGGGCGTGAAGACAATCGCTGACGCGCACCGCATGCGCGGCCTGCATCCTTAGAACTTCACTAAGTCGATAAAACAAAAAGGGCGGGCCGCCGAAGCGACCCGCCCTTTTTTTGAACTGATTTAAATCAGTTGCCACCTTCATTGAGGGTGACAGTGATTGGTGCAAATGCACTACCAGTGGTGTCGACACCCATGTCGGCAAGAAGTGCCAACGCTGCGGTGACGATGTCATTGGTGTGTGCTTCTGCGTCAGGTGCCTTCGTCAATACGGTGCCACCTTCGAGGTTCTTCGCTTCGAGCGAAAGAGCCACGGTGCGGTCCCATGCTGCCGAGTCAATCATGCCTGCGCCCATCGAGGCTGGCCAGATCAACTTGTTGACTTCGTTCATCTGCCACAACTGGTGGCTAGCTCCGAGCTTCGAGCCCTTTGCTACAACGATGTCTGTGCAAGCCTGTGTGTTGTCACGGCAGAATGCCCAACCTTGGATGGATGCTGCAACGAACTTCGTTGCGGTGTCAACGTATGCGGGATCTGAGAGACGTGAACCGTCTGCCCAAATTGCGTCCTGCAACATACCAACACCTTCATCTTCGTATGAAACGACGTTGAAGTCATCTGCTGTGTAGAGCGCGCCGGTGTCTGGGTTAATTGCTTCCAGAACCTGTGCGTACTCGTTGTAAGTCATTGCTTCTGCAGCGTCAATGTCGCCAGCGAGCAAGCCCGCCATGTCGAACTGCTGCTGAACAAGCGTTACGTCCTTGGCTGGGTCGAGACCGGCCTTGGTGAGTGCAGCAAAGATTTCGAATTCGTTGCCGTATCCCCAGTTACCGATGTTCTTGCCCTTGAAGTCTGCTGCTGAAGTGATGTTCTTATCTTTGAACGACACTTGCAGTGTTCCTGAGCGCTGGAAGATTTGAGCGATGTCTACGATGTTTGCTCCACCTTCACGACCAGCAAGTGCCTTGGATACCCAAGAGATTGCGAAGTCGGATTCGCCGTTCGCAAGAACAACGTGTGGTGCAATGTCTACTGCACCTTCCAAGATGGTGACGTCGAGGCACATTGCTTCGTAGAAGCCCTGGTCCTGAGCGGCGTAGTAGCCAGCGAACTGAGCCTGTGTGAACCACTGCAATTGCAGTTTGACTGGTGTCAGTTCGGCACACTCTGTTGCTGCTGCTGCGGTTGTGTCTGTTGCGGCATCATCTGAGCCACCGCATGCTGCGGTGAACAGTGACAACGCAGCAATACTCGCAACTGCGAGTTTGATGCTTGACTTCCTCATTGTTGGTACTCCCCCGAGAACCTAGGTTCTCTACTTGTTTTTGTTGTTGTTATTGGTGTTATTGGCTACGCCGCCCCGAGAGGCAACGTTCTCCAGCACGATGGAGATGATGTAGAAGAGTAGCCCAAGCAAACACGCCCCGAGAACGTAAGCCCAGGCGGCCGCGTTCTTGGAATTGGCGATATTGCTAGTGATCCGGCTGCCCAGTCCGTTCTGCGAGCCACCGAAATATTCGGAGACGAAGGCAGTAATGACCGATGCCGGAGCGGCAATCTTCAGAGCTGTAAATAGGTATGGGACCGCGTTTGGTACCCGCACCTTTCGCAAAATCTCGATTTCGCTTGCTGCGTAGGAACGCATGATTTCAACATGGGTGGAGCGAACCTGGGTGAGGCCCTTTGCCACGTTGACCAAGACGATGAAATAGACCACCAATGTCACCATGAAGCGACGCGGAATTTCGCTGGTGATGGAGTACATGTTGTTGAGAACAGCAACCAAAACAAAGATCGGGATGGCGTTCAGTGCAATAGCCAACGGAGTAATCAGCTGATTAAGGAAACCGAAGCGGCTGAGAATAAAACTCATGACAATGCCGAAGATTGTGCCGACGATAAGACCAACGAGCGCATTAGTGCCAGACACCGAAGCGGCCTCAAGGATTCGAGAAGCATTCTTCACAAATTGCTCGGCGATCTTTGACGGCGCTGCAAGGAAGTATGGCTTTAAGTCAAAACCTCTCACGGCAGCTTCCCACAGCGCAACGAAGACAACGCCAAACACCATTGGCGGTGCAACTCGTTGAACGCGGGTGGATGCAGACATGATCAGCGGTCTTCAACTCCGCGCACGGCTCCAGCGTTTGCATGATCATCATGTGTGCCACGAAGTGCTTCACGTACGGCGGTTATGCCCTTGAAGAATTCGTCGGCACCACGGGTGTCTTCGGTTCGGTTGCTACCAAGGCTGACATTGATGACCTCGGTAATGCGGCCCGGGCGCGGCGACATCACCACAACGCGGTTCGACAAGTAAACGGCTTCCGGGATGGAGTGTGTCACGAACACCACGGTGGTCTTGGTTTCGGAACAGATGCGCAGCAACTCGCCTTGCATGTATTCGCGGGTCATTTCATCAAGCGCGCCAAATGGTTCGTCCATCAACAACAAGGGCGGATGTGCGGCAAGCGCACGGGCGATGGCAATGCGCTGCTGCATGCCACCCGACAGTTGCCATGGGTACATGTCGGCAAACTCGGGAAGCTTCACCAACTCGAGCATTTCCTTTGCTCTCGCTGCGCGCTTTGCTTTGTCCCAACCCTTAAGTTCAAGAGGCAGTTCGATGTTCTTGGCAACTGTGCGCCAGTCGAACAAACCAGCCTGCTGAAACGCCATGCCATAGTCCTGATCAAGCCGCGACTGGCTTGCTGTCTTGCTGTTTACAGTGATCTCGCCAGTTGTTGGCTCTAGCAAGTTTGCAATGAGGCGAAGCAATGTTGATTTACCGCAACCCGAAGGCCCAATGAGCGAGACAAACTCGCCTGGTTCCACCGTGAGGTTGACATCAACAAGTGCATCCACTTGCTTCGGTGTCCCCTGGTTGAATATTTTGCTTGCACCTTGAACATTGACCGCACTCATGTGGTGGTCTCCTTTGGTCGATTACGCATCAACAACACATCTGAAATTGCAACAAAGCCAGCCATTGCTAAACCAAGTGCGGCGGCACCAAACACGGCGGTAAACACTTTGGCCGGGTCGCCAGTTGCTTCGCGCGCGTATTCAATAATCAAACGACCAATGCCACCTTTAAGGCCAGTGGAGATCTCGGCAACAACGACACCTACAACTGCGCCGGAGGCTCCAAGTTTGAAAGCAGGAACCATGAACGGAATTGCTGCAGGAAAACGCAACTTGAACAATGTCTGCTTCCACGAGGCTGCGTAACTGCTCATCAATTCGAGTGATGCGCTTGGTGCACTAGCAAGCCCTCGCAAAGTGCCAACAGCAATAGGAAAGAACGCGAGGAACGCGCCGAGAACCGCGGCCGACAGCCACTTAGGCCATGTGAAACCGAGGATGTTTACCTTGCCGCCCCAAGACACGATGAGTGGCGCAAGCGCGATAAGCGGAACTGTTTGAGATACCACCAGGTATGGCAGCAGCCCGCGCTCCACCATTTTGAAACGGGCCATCAATACCGACAAGCCCACGCCGATGGTGGCGCCGATGGCAAAGCCGGCAACCGACAACCTGAATGAATACCAAGCGCCGGCAAGCACCACAGACCAAATCTGTCTGTCGGAGCCGCGCACTTCGGGGCGGCCGTATCGGCTGAGCATCGACCAAATGTGTGGCATGGCCGTGTCGTTGGAACGAGGCAGAACTGCAGCGCCAAAGATTTTGCCGCCGTCTTCAGGGCCAATCAGTTTGTACAACTCCCACAGCACGCCAACGAGCACAACCGACAGCACAAACATGCTGGTTCGGTAAATGCTGCGTCGTGCTAGTGGGCTCATTGCTTGGCTTTACCCAAATCCTGCATGGCGGGAAGAATGGTTTCGCCATACGCCTGCAATGTCGAATCTTTGCCGTCGTGTTGCAGATACACGGCAAATTGATCGACGCCAAGTTCCTTCAATTCGGTGAGGCGACGAATGTGTTCTTTTTCGTCTCCCAGAATGCAGAATCGATCGACAATTTCGTCTGGAACAAACGAAGTGTGACTGTTACCAACACGACCGTGTTCGTTGTAGTCGTAACTCTCGCGGCCCTTGATGTAGTCGGTTAGTGCTTTTGGCACTGCCGAGTTGTCGCCATAGCGCTCCACAATGTCGGCAACGTGGTTGCCCACCATGCCACCAAACCAGCGGCACTGGTCGCGCATGTACGCCATGTCATTACCAACATACGCAGGAGCGGCAACACAGATCTTGACGCTCTTCGGGTCGCGGCCGGCAGCCTTTGCTGCATCGCGAACGGCCTTGATGGTCCATTCGGCGATGCTGAGGTCGGCAAGTTGCAAAATGAAACCGTCGCCAACTTCGCCAGTAAGTGCAAGTGCCTTCGGGCCGTACGCAGCAACCCACACTTC
>CAINLH010000022.1 GCA_903850275.1 uncultured Acidimicrobium sp. | reverse complement strand
TGGCACCTGCAGCCCGTCAAGCAACCGAGACACACCAACAAAATGTTGCTCGGCTAACACTTCAGTTGGCGCCATCAACGCACCTTGGTGCCCGCCTTGCACCGCCGCCAACATTGCGGCCACCGCAACCACCGTCTTTCCGCTTCCCACATCGCCTTGCAACAACCTGTGCATCGGGTGCGGGCCGGCAAGATCGGCATCTATTTCACCAATCACTCGCGCTTGTGCCGACGTAAGCGGAAACGGCAACGCCGCAACAAATCGTTTCTGCAATTCGCCACCAACCTCATGGCGAATGCCCGTGCTGTCGCGCTCGAACGCACGCTTGCGCGCCACCAACACCAACTGCACGCGCAACAGTTCGTCAAACGCCAATCGTTTGCGCGCGTCGTCCTTCCTCGCCAACGTGTCGGGCAGGTGTATGCCCCACAACGCAGTGGTTCGATCTACAAGCCCATAGGTTTCGCACACCTGTTGCGGCACCGGGTCGAGCAACCCGCGCACCTTGCATCGCTCCAGTGCGTTTTCTATCCATCCCGCCAACTCCCACGTGCTCACATTTGCCTTTTCGCTTTGCGGGTAAATCGGCACAATGCGCCCCGTGCGGTCGCCAATCAAATCAACAATCGGGTTCGTCATTTGCAACGCGCCCTTGTACATGTCGGCCTTGCCAAACATGGCCACGTGCAACCCCTCATACATCTGCTTGGCCCGCCATGGCTGATTGAAAAATGTTGCGGTCAACCTGCCCGTGCCGTCACCTACCGAAACCGACACCATGGTGCGCCCACCCTTCATCGGCCGCTTGCTCACGCTGCGCACTTCCACCAACACCAACGCTTCTTGCCCCGGCACCAAGTCGCTCACTCGCGCCTCTGCGGTGCGGTCTACCCATCGCCTCGGGTACGTGGTCAACAGCTCCAGCACGTTGTCGATACCAAATTCGTGCAGCGCAGCCTTGCGCTTTTCTCCTACGCCTTTGAGGATCTCTACATCCAGCCCCTCAAGTTCGCGCAGCGTGATTGGCTCGGTCACGCCCCGCCTCGTTTATTCAACGCCAAACAAAAATGGGTACAGCGGTTGCCCGCCTGCATGCACTTCAACTTCTACATCTGGGTGATTCTCCGACAAGTACGCAATCACTTCTTCAATCTGTCGTGATGTTGCCAAGTCGCCCGTAATCATGGTCAATAACTCGCGCCCCGGCGTGATCAACGTGTCCAGCAATTGCGTTGTTGCAGCCACCATCGTGCCGCCCACCGCAACCACGCCGTCTCCGCGCACCAACCCAATCCAGTCGCCATTTTTCACTGGCCCCACATCGGTGTTCGTGTCGCGCACTGCCTGAGTTATTTCGCCAGTTGCAACCGCCTCGGCCGCGCCCGTCATTGCTTCCGCGTTCACTGCCGCATCAGCCTCTGGGTCGTAAAACACCAACGCCGCCAAAGCCTCGGCCATGGAGCACGTTGGCACCACGCGCACATCTTTTTTCGTCAACGCATTGATCTGGTTGGCAACAGGAATGATGTTCTTGTTGTTCGGCAAGATCACCACTTGCTGCGCATTCATGTGTTCAACCGCATCCAACAACTCGGC
>CAINLH010000021.1 GCA_903850275.1 uncultured Acidimicrobium sp. | reverse complement strand
GCGTGCGAAGACACGGCCCGGGTTGGGTTGCAATTGGCGACGCTGCAGGTTTCGTCAACCCAATGAACGGCGAAGGCATCGACTACGCGCTCGAGTCTGGAATGTTGGCAATCGAGTGCTTCGTGCACAACCCTGCAACGGCCAGCGCCGATTACGACCGTCTGGTTGGCGAGCGCTTCGACGCGTTTCTGCGCACGGGCCGACGCTTTAGTTTCATCATTGGGCACCCTTGGTTGCTTCGGCCCGGCCTTCGAGTTGCGGTTGGCACACAGTCGGCAGCCGACATCACCCTTGCAGTAATGGGCAATCTCATCGACTCCAATACGCCAGGTGCTGCGGGCCGCGTAATGCGCTTTGCCGACACTGCGCTTCGCCTCGCCGACCCGCTCTTGCGCGCAACGCGTGCGAAGGCCTAACGCAAAGTTGTCTACAGTCGGCGTATGAGCGCAATCGTCGAACGGTCACCCCTTGTCGGCACCGTTGTTGCGGTAAAGGTTGTGGCTGGTCAAGTCGTTTCCTCTGGTACTGAGCTGGTTGTAATCGAGTCGATGAAGATGGAACATCCCGTAGTCGCTTCCTTCGATTGTGTCGTCGTATCCATCGCGGTAGTAGTTGGGCAAACCGTTCGCGAAGGCGAGGAACTCGTTCATTGCGAACCCTCGAGTGTTTCGAATACCCCAACTGAACTAGCTGCAACAAGTTCGGTAGATCGAGCAGACTTAGCCGAATACCAACGTCGTCGAGCGTTGCTGGACGATTCTGCTCGAAGCGATGCGGTTTCCAAGCGCCGTGCCAAGGGGCAACGCACGGCTCGCGAGAACATCGCCGACTTGGTGGATGACGGATCATTTGTTGAATACGGAAGTTTTGGTGTTGCAGCGCAACGCGCCCGTCGCAGCGAAGAAGATCTCATTGCCAACACGCCTGCAGATGGCTTGATTACGGGCATAGCCACCATTAACGCAGATGTCGTTGGGTTGCAAAATTCGCAGTGTGCAGTAGTCGCATACGACTACACCGTGTTGGCGGGCACGCAGGGTTTCATCAACCATCGAAAGAAAGACAGGCTCTTCGAGATCGCGCAGCGCAATCGTTTGCCTGTTGTGTTGTTTGCTGAAGGCGGGGGAGGCCGACCAGGCGATACCGATGCGCCAGGCGTCGCGGGGTTAGACGTGATGTCGTTCGCATCGTTCGCGAAGCTGTCGGGCTTAGCACCGCTTGTTGGTATTACGTCGGGCTATTGCTTTGCGGGTAATGCAGCATTGCTTGGATGTTGCGACGTGATCATTGCAACAGAGAATGCAAATATCGGTATGGCCGGCCCTGCAATGATCGAAGGCGGTGGTCTTGGTTCGGTCAAGCCAGCCGACATTGGTCCCATTGCAACCCAGGTGGGGAATGGCGTTGTCGATGTGCGTGTTGCCGACGAGCGCGAAGCGGTAATTGTCGCGAAGAAATATCTCTCCTACTTCCAGGGCCCATCGCCAACGTATGCGCGTCACGCAGATGTGGACATGCGTTCGGTGGTGCCCGAACAGCGCACTCGTATATATGACAGTCGTCGTGCGGTGGAATTGTTGTGCGACATCGATTCGGTATTGGAATTGCGAAAAGAGTTTGGTGTGGGCATCATTACGGCGCTTGGTCGCATCGAAGGCCGCAGCGTTGGTGTTATTGCAAACAACCCAGTGCATCTCGGCGGCGCTATCGACACGCCCGCTGCCGACAAGATGGCGCGCTTCGTGCAACTGTGTGATGCATTCGATATTCCCATCGTTTCGCTGTGCGACACACCCGGCTTCATGGTCGGGCCCGAAGCCGAAGAGGGCGCCCAAGTTCGACATTTCGGAAGGCTGTTTGTGACGGCAGCAAGCGTCACTGTTCCGTGGTTGACCGTGGTGCTTCGAAAGGGTTACGGGCTAGGCGCGCAGGCCATGGCCGGGGGAAGTTTTCATGCCAAGGAAATGATTGTTTCGTGGCCAACGGGCGAGTTCGGTGGCATGGGTTTGGAGGGTGCCATCCGTCTCGGCTTCAAGCGGGAACTTGACGCTGCAGGTTCACCAGCCGAACGTGCCGCGCTCGAAGAATCGTTGATTGCGGCGGCATATCGCCGCGGAAGCGCGCTGAGCATGGCCAGCCATACGGAAATAGACGATGTAATCGACCCAGCCGAAACCAGGGCTCGAGTTATCCACACCCTTGATTCGTGCCCAAAACCACAAACGCGCACAGGAAAAAAGCGCCCGATGATCGACACTTGGTAAAAACCTTTTATTTTCTTGGACTAATCTGTCCTGACCAACAAACATATGCGTCGACGTCGGCGCATAAGAGGGAGAAAATAAACATGAGAAAGCAGACTCTAAAAGGTCTTGCAGTTGGTCTCGTAGCAGTATTCGGTCTTGCCGCTTGCGGTAGCTCGGATTCGACTTCAGACACAACAGCAGCAGCAGCCGAACCAACAGGCTTGGCCTGCGAAGTCACCGATGTCGGTGGCGTTGATGACAAGGGCTTCAACCAGAACGCCTATGACGGTCTCAAGCTTGCAGAAGCAGAGCTCGGCGTAAGCATTGATTTGCTCGAGTCAGCATCAGATGCCGACTACCAGCCAAACCTTCAGTCATTCGTTGACAAGGGTTGCAACGTCATCGTTACCGTGGGCTTCTTGCTCGCAGACGCAACGAAGGCAGCAGCAGAGGCAAACCCAACCGTTCAGTTCGCAATTGTTGACTCCAACACTTCGGCAGCAAACGTTCAGGGCCTCACCTTCGCAACCGATCAGCCATCATTCTTGGCTGGCTACATGGCAGCCGCAACAACCAAGTCGGGTGTTGTAGGAACCTTCGGTGGAATCAACATTCCACCAGTAGCAATCTTCATGCAGGGTTTCGCAAAGGGTGTTGAGTACTACAACGCTCAAAAGGGAACTTCAGTGAAGGTTCTTGGTTGGGACATTGCTAAGCAAGACGGAACCTTCTCTGGTGACTTCAGTGACCAGACCAAGGGCGCCAGCATTGCAAAGAGCATGGCCGACGAAGGCGCAGACATCATCTTCCCAGTTGCAGGTCCAGTAGGCCTCGGCTCATCGCAGTTCGCAATGGACTCAGCAGGTGCAGTGAAGATCATCGGTGTTGACGTAGACATGTCAATCTCGAACCCAACTCAGGCAGAAGTGTACGTAGCATCAGTTTTGAAGAAGATTGACGCTGCTGTGCTTCAGGCTGTGAAGGATGCTCTTGCAGCAACAGGCGGCGGCACCGATTACCTCGGTACCCTCGAAAACGGTGGTGTGGGTGTAGCAATTACATCAACCATCACTCCTGAACTTCAGGCAGAGCTCGATGCAGTTATCGCAGGCATCATCGACGGTTCAATCGTCACCAAGTAATTCTTCGCTCGTAAGAGCGGAACAAAAGTAAGAACGGGGGTCGCGAAAGCGGCCCCCGTTTTGCTTTTCTGCTTTAGTTAAGGCATGGAGCGGTTGGGTAGTGTTGGCTAGATGGGGGCGATTGCGGGATGAAACTCGAACTGCGTGGAATCACCAAGCGTTTTCCTGGTGTCGTTGCAAACGACAACGTCAATCTGACTCTTAACACCGGTGAAGTAATCGCGCTTATCGGAGAGAATGGCGCAGGCAAGTCAACCTTGATGAGCGTGCTGTATGGCATGTATCAGCCCGATGAAGGACAGATCCTGGTTGATGATCAGGTGGTCCAGTTCACTTCGCCCGCCGACGCCATTCAGGCGGGTATTGGCATGGTGCATCAACACTTTATGTTGGTGCCAGTTTTTACAGTTGCCGAAAATGTTGTGTTGGGCGTCGAGCCAGCTGGCCGGCTTGGAAGGTTGCATATTGATGAGGCGCGCAAAATGGTGCGCGAGGTTTCGGAAAAGTACAGCCTGGATCTGGATCCGGATGCAGTTATCGAAGATCTGCCTGTTGGTGTGCAGCAGCGAGTCGAGATTGTCAAGGTGTTGTTGCGTGATGCGAAGGTCGTCGTGTTTGACGAACCAACGGCGGTTCTTACGCCAAACGAAATCCTCGAATTTTTTGAAATAGTAAACACGCTTGTGAAGGCGGGCCGCGGGGTCGTGTTTATTACGCACAAGTTGAAGGAAGCGCTCAAAGTCGCTAACCGGATTTCAGTTCTTCGCCGTGGCAAAGTTGTTGGTTCGGCCGATCCTGCCACTGCTTCCGAATCGCAAATTGCCGAGATGATGGTGGGCCGTCCCGTTCAATTGACTGTTGAAAAGAAGGCTGCCCAAGCTGGTGAAGTGGTGTTGAATGTGAGCGACCTGACGGTGCTTGATGCAGACGGTCGAACGCATGTCGAGAGTGTTTCCTTCAACGTGTGTTCAGGCGAGATCGTAGGCATTGCAGGTGTTCAGGGCAATGGACAAACCGAACTTGTCGAGGCGCTCACAGGCTTGCGGAAGGCCACGGGCGGAACCATCACATTGGACGGCAAGGATCTCACTAGTAGCGATCCGCGCGAGCGCCATACGTTGGGCATGGCCCATATTCCTGAAGATCGTCAACGTCAAGGGCTTGTTGGTGGGCTGAGCGTTGCCGAGAACTTGGTGCTTACTCGTTATCACGACGATCAGTTTTCACATGGATTGGTTGTCGATTGGGAAGCGGCCAATTCGGTTTCCGACACGTTGATCAGCGAATACGACATCCGAACGCCAAGCAAAGAAACAGGTGTAGGCACGCTGTCTGGTGGCAACCAGCAAAAAGTCATTGTTGCTCGCGAATTAAGTCGAGACCTCAGGCTCACAATTGCCGCTCAGCCAACCCGTGGCGTTGATGTT
>CAINLH010000020.1 GCA_903850275.1 uncultured Acidimicrobium sp. | reverse complement strand
GCGGTGAGTTGATTGGCGCGTTCTTCATTAATAACGACAATGCCGTCTTTGGCAACACCAAATGAATCGAAGTCTTTACCAGTGGCGATGCGCTTGCTATCAACACTCTGCAATGTTGCAGTGAATTTTGGTTCAGTAGTAGTTGCCGCTTCCAAATCCCAATACCCGGCCGATACGTGAGCCATGCGATCTTGCTCGCGCTCTACTACTAAACGAATGGCGGGGCTTTGCACGCGACCGGCAGACAAACCTCTGTTTACTTTTCTCCACAAAATTGGGGACACTTCATACCCAAACAAACGGTCCAGAATTCGGCGAGCCTCAGCGGCATCGACCAATTTCATATCAATGCTGCGTGGGTGAGCGATTGCTTCGTCAATTGCGGCCTTGGTGATTTCGTGAAACACCATGCGCTTGGTTTCTACCTTTGGCTTCAGGTATTCAAATAGGTGGGCAGCGATTGCCTCTCCCTCGCGGTCTTCGTCGGTTGCTAGATAGAGCACCGAGGCGTTCTTCAGTTCGGCTTTTAGTTCGCGAACAATGGTGGCGCCACGTTCGGTCAGTTCGTAATTGGGCTTGAAACTGTTTTCAACATCGACGCTGAGGCCTTTGCTTGGAAGGTCGGCAATGTGACCGACAGATGCACGTACAACGAACTCGTCACCAAGAAATTTGGAGATGGTTTTTGCTTTTGCGGGGGACTCAACGATGACGAGTGGCTTAGACATGACTTTTCATCGTTACGTGGTTTGATAGTGCCTTGTCAAGCCTTTCAACGTAAACCCAAATGCAATAAGGGTTTGAATTCGCTAGCGTGACAGTACAAATGCCACACGATGCACATGAACTTTCACTTTCAGAGGTGTCGGTCGGTTTGCGCGAACTCGCATTTAACGAACACACGTTGCACGCGTTGCAGCAAAAATTTCCTGATGTTCGACCACTTCTTGATGCGAATGTGGTGGGTCGAGTAAGCCGTCTTGATCGCGGGTGGAGCACAATTTTGATGAGTGCCGCGGGCGAGCAGGTGCGGACCCGAAACATTGGCGCCGATGTTGCCGTGGGCGACTGGGTGGTGCTGAGCGAAGATTTCGAGCGCGTGGAAGTGGTGGTTGCAAGGCAGTCGGCGCTCACCCGCCGGGTGTCATCGGACGTGGTTCGGGCCGAATCGCACACCGTTGCCGCCAACATGGACACAGTGCTGGTGGTGCAGGCAGCCGATGTTGAGCCAAACCTTCGCCGCATTGAGCGCGAGTTAGTACTGGGCTTTGATAGCGGTGCAACTCCAGTAGTCGTATTTAATAAGTGCGACGAGCTGAGCGAAACCGACATTGCCCAAATGATGCACAACGTGGAGCCCGTAATTGCCGGGGTTGACGCATATGCGGTGAGTGCCAAGACGGGCTTCGGGCTGGACCACTTACGGAATTACACCTATAAATATGAATCAGAAACCCCTCAGACCATTGCCATGCTGGGCGCCAGCGGTGTGGGTAAGAGCACACTGATCAACTCTTTGGTGGGTCACGAAGTGCAGCGCACGGGTGAAGTGCGGGAGGGCGACAGCCGAGGCCGACACACCACTACCGCATCGGAGCTTGTG
>CAINLH010000019.1 GCA_903850275.1 uncultured Acidimicrobium sp. | reverse complement strand
TCCTGGCCCGTCCGTCAACTGACGCTCATACCGCACGCCACCAATGTCAGTCGATGCTCGCCCTCTGATCATCGCCTGTGGTGCTTTGGTTTCCGAGTTGCGCTCGGTACTTGAAGCAAATCAACTCACTGATGCCGTAGAAGTTCGATACTTGCCTGCCAACTTGCATAATCGTCCAGAGGGAATTGTTCCTGCACTTCGCGAACATCTTGACAAACGCGAATCTCGTCAGACATTTGTTGGTTACGCCGACTGCGGCACGGGTGGGCTAATCGACGCAATGCTCGTCGATTATCCGGGGGTGCAGCGCATTGCGGGCGCACACTGTTACGAGTTTTTTGCAGGAAGCAAACTGTTCAACGAACTGCATGACGATCAGCCAGGCACGTTCTACCTCACCGATTTTTTGGCGAAGCATTTCAACGCACTGGTGTGGGAAGGCCTCGGTCTAGACAAGCACCCAGAATTGCGTGACACCTATTTTGGAAACTACACACGAGTGGTGTTGCTGTCGCAGACAGAGAGCGCTTCGGTGCTTGAAGTGGCAAAGCAGGCTGCATTGCAATTGGGTTTAGCGTTCGAACACCGCCATGTTGGTGTCAAGGGTTTAGCAGATTCAATTCCGGTCGCATTCGGCCGAAATGAGACGATGAAAGCGAGTGTGTAGTTGTGGCACGAGGTGGAAACGCAGTAATCATCATTAAGTGGCGTGACATACCCGCCCAAGTCAATGCACAAGTAGGCCGCGACCGACATCAAGTTGTGCTGACGGCAAAATTTCAACGCGCAATCGACCGGGCGAAGCGCAAGGCCCACATTTATACGGCCGAGGAAGACGTAGCACAATGGACGCGCGAGTCGCTTCCGCTGGAAGGCACGTTGCAAGAGGCCGCTCAGGCGGTAGCCGACCGACTCGAGGTCGAGTACAGCCGCCAACGTTTGGGAGTGCTGGCATTCGCTGGCGGTTTTGAAAAAGATGTCGAGCAGCTAACGGTTGCAGCCAAGGACTTGGCAGCACTTGAAGAGCTCGAAGAAGACGAAGAACAGTAATTTTCAACAAGAAAGAAAAAACATGACCCATACAATCCTGAGTTCACCAACACGCGAAGTCGTTATCGGCTTTGATCGCCCCTTCGTCATGATCGGAGAGCGCATCAACCCGACAGGCCGCAAGATGCTTGCCGAAGAAATGAAAAATGGCGATTTCAGCCGCGTAGAGGCCGACGCATTGGCCCAAGTTGCCGCGGGCGCTCAGATGCTCGACGTCAACGCAGGTATCCCACTTGCCGACGAGCCAGCATTGCTCGCACGTGCGGTGCAGTTGGTGCAGTCAATCACCGACGTACCACTTTCAATCGACTCATCCATCATGGACGCACTCGAGCGTGGCCTTTCGGTGTACAAAGGCAAAGCGTTGGTCAACTCGGTAACTGGCGAAGACGAGTCACTGGAGCGAGTGCTGCCTTTGGTCAAAAAGTACGGTGCAGCAGTGGTTGCCATCTCCAACGACGAAACCGGCATCAGTATGGATCCGGACGTTCGTTTTGCAGTCGCAAAGAAAATCGTTGAGCGCGCAGCCGATCACGGCATTCACTACAGCGACGTCATCGTCGACCCATTGGTGATGCCAATTGGTGCATTGGGTCAAGCCGGGCAACAAGCGTTCACGCTCATTCGTCGCTTGCGCGAGGAGTTGAAGGTAAACACCACATGCGGTGCATCTAACGTCAGCTTTGGCTTGCCAAACCGTCACCAAGTAACAGGCACATTTCTGTCGATGGCAATTGCTTCGGGTATGACATCGGCAATCATGAGCCCTCTGCACGCAGAGGTCAAAGCCGCAATCATGGCTGCCGACGTGCTCACTGGCAATGACAAAGACTGTGCAGCATGGATTAAGGCCAACCGCGATCCAAACGCACCTACTGGTGGACGAGGCGACCGCGAAGGTCGTCGTCGCCGTCCGGCCGAATAGCACTAGGGGATTAAGCACCTCATGAATCGCGTTGTATTCACGCCAAGTGGTCTCGACGGAAACTTCGAAGACGGTACGACGGTGCTGGACGCCGCGCGAAAACTTGGCGTAGACATCGACTCGGTATGCGGTGGTCGCGGAATATGCGGACGCTGCCAGATCACGCCCAGCATCGGCAACTTTTCCAAGTGGGGTATCGACGCTAAGTCGGAAGCGCTCAGCGCACCTGGTGAAGTAGAAATTGATTACCACGGAAATCGGCCACTCGTCGAGGGCAACCGTCTTGGTTGCACAGCCAAAATTTGTGGTGATGCGGTTATCGACATCCCCGCAACAAGCCAAGTGCATAGGCAGATTGTTCGCAAAGATCTCGACCTTGGCGCCATTGTTGTCGACCCATTGTTCAGTCTGTATTACGTGGGCGTATCCCCGTCGCTGTTGGGTGAAGACGTCACCGCATCCCGCGAGTTGCGCAATGCGGTTGCACAACAACACAACATCGCGGTACCTGCAATCACCACTCACGCGCTGCAACAAGTCAACCTCGCAATCGACAAGGGCGACGGTGGCGCAACAGTTGCAGTAAGACACAGTTCTTCAGCATCCGAACCGGGATGCATCGTGGCTGCATGGCCTGGTTTTGTTGGTGCCATGTACGGAATTGCTGTCGACATCGGTTCTACAACGGTTGCGGGGCATCTCTGCGATCTCACTAGCGGTGAAGTGCTCAGCAGCGCTGGCGTAATGAACCCCCAGATTCGTTTCGGCGAGGACTTGATGAGTCGAGTTTCCTACGTGATGATGAATAAGGGTGGCGAAAAAGAGTTGACGTTCGCCATTCGCAATGCCCTCAATCTGTTGGTAATTGAACTTGCTGAGAAGGCCAATGTTTCCGCCGACAAGATTCTGGAAATCGTGATGGTTGGTAATCCCATCATGCACCACATCTTGCTGGGCATTGATCCAACCCCACTTGGCGCTGCGCCTTTCGTTCTTGCAACCGACGAGGCAACCAGCGGTGAAGCGATCGAACTCGACATCAAACTTCCTAACGCAAGGTTCTATGTTGGCCCATGCATCGCCGGTCACGTAGGCGCCGACACAGCTGGCGCAATTTTGTCGGAAGGCCCACATCGCGGCACCGACATGCAGTTGCTCATCGACGTTGGCACCAACGCTGAAATTGTCTTGGGAGACAACACCAGGCAATTCGCTGCCTCGTCACCAACCGGCCCAGCATTCGAAGGTGCTCAACTCAGTTGCGGACAACGAGCAACTGCAGGCGCCATCGAAAAGGTGCGCATCGACCGAGCAACGTTGGAGCCGCGCTTCAAAGTGATCGGCATCGAGCAGTGGTCGGATGAGCAAGGGTTTGCCGAGGCCGCTGAAGAAACACCAATTACAGGTGTTTGTGGCTCGGGAATTATCGAAGTTATTGCCGAAATGTATTTGTCCGGCATTATTTCCCAAGACGGCGTAATTCAGGGCTCTCTTGTGGGCGCAACACCTCGCATCATCGGCGACGACCGCACATTTTCTTATGTGCTCTACGAGCACGGCGACATCCGCTTGCTCATTACGCAGAACGATATTCGCGCAATCCAGTTGGCTAAGGCCGCCCTGCGCGCAGGCATCGACTTGCTGGTAGAGCACGCCGGATCGCCACAAGTAACCGACATTCGTCTTGCCGGTGCATTTGGCGCACACATCGACCCAACATATGCAATGGTGCTGGGTCTGGTTCCCGACTGCCCACTTCCGGGCGTGCGTTCTGTTGGCAACGCGGCAGGTGCGGGCGCAGTTAAAGCCTTGTTGTCCAATTCGCAGCGCAAAGAAATGGAAGCGGCAGTTCGCAAGGTTGTGAAGATCGAAACGGCCACCGAACCTCGTTTTCAAGATCTCTTTGTTGCCGCTATGGCATTCCCTCATGCCAGCGCGCCAACGCCTTATCTCGCCGAGATCATTACACTTCCTCCACGAGTCGAGGGCGCTTCCGATGGTTCTGGTGGCGGTCAACGTCGTAGGCGCAGGGCATAGTTATTTAGTTCGAAAGGTGGGGGCATGAGCGAAGAAGTACATCATCGTCGCGGGGGAGGTCGCGCAGCGCGACAAGTCACGCGCAATACTTCAAATGCTCAGCGAGAAGCATTCCTTACTCGTTCGATCAAACCCTACGAACTTGTTTCCGATGAAAACCTCGAGTTGCTCGAGATCAACGCCGACACCATTCTGGAAGAGATCGGCGTCGAGATTCGCGACTACCCAAGCGCCATCGAGCGGTTCAAAAAGGCAGGTGCGATCGTCGATGGAACCCGGGTTCGGTTTCCAAGAGGTATGTGTCGGTCGATTATTCAGGCCTCGGCGCCTCGCGAATACACGCAGCACGCTCGAAATCCATTAAACAATGTTCAGATTGGCGGCAATGCAACTGTTTTTGCGCCCAACTACGGATCACCGTTTGTTCACGATCTCGACAACGGCCGTCGTTATGCAACTATTGCCGATTTCCAGAATTTCGTAAAGCTTTCGTACATGTCTCCTTACATTCATCACTCGGGCGGCACAGTTTGTGAGCCAGTCGACATCCCTGTCAGCAAGCGCCACCTCGACATGGTGTATGCCCACATCAAATACAGCGACAAAGGTTTCATGGGCTCCGTCACGTTGGGTGAGCGTGCGCAAGACAGTGTCAACATGGCGCGCATTGCTTTTGGCGGCGACTTGCAAGACCGCACAGTGATGACAAGTTTGATCAACGCATCGTCGCCTCTGGTTTGGGACGCCACGATGTTGGATGCCGCCGAGGTGTACGCATCAAATAATCAAGCGTGCATCATTACGCCGTTCATCCTCGCTGGCGCTATGGCTCCAACAACTTCTGCGGGAGTTATTTCGCAAACGCTTGCCGAGTCGCTTGTTGGCATGGCGTTCACGCAATTGGTTCGCCCCGGCGCACCCGTAGTGTTCGGTTCGTTTGCTAGCTCCATGTCGATGCTCACTGGAGCGCCAACATTTGGTACGCCCGAACCCGCAATTGTGTTGTACACCGTTGCTGCGCTTGCCCGTCGATTGGGCGTACCCTTCCG
>CAINLH010000018.1 GCA_903850275.1 uncultured Acidimicrobium sp. | reverse complement strand
GAGCAACTGGAAACGCGGCAAACATAAGGCACGACGTTAAAAACAAAATGCTCAATCGGCGGATGTATCGAACCCACAGCTCGCGGCTTATCCACCACATCACCACGGCCACTCCCACAGGAAAGATGAAGTGCGACATGTAGGTGAGCGCCAGGGGGTATTCGTACCAGCTCAGCGTCCGCCCAATGTTCAATCGTTGCTGCATCCAAATGTTTGGGTCGGTACCAAAAAAGAGCAGCCGGTCTACATCGCGTACAAACGTGTACGAGATTGGTCTGCCAAGTTGATCGGAGAGCCCTCGGCTGTATTCATATGCAAAGAGCATCACCGCAAAAATGGACCAGTCGCGCAACATGTTGGTTTGCTCGCGCCATGGCTTGCCCACGTTTGCAAAAATGAATGCCACAAGAATCCATGCAACAACGGCAATTCGGTCGACAGGAATACCAAACTGCTTTACCGACCACAAAAAAATTGCACAGTAAACAGCAACCGATAAAACTCGGGTTCGAGCCGGATTGCGTTTGAGTGCGGTGTCGAGCGTCAAGCGCTCAATTCTATTGCCGCGCTATTTGGAAGCGTTTTCAAGTGCTCGACGCACCAAGACTTTGGCCAGATGAATGCGGTAGTCGCTAGAAGCATTCAAATCGCTCTGTGGCTCGGCTTCTGCTGCAGCAAGTTCGGCCGCATCGGCAATTGACGCGCCCTGGTTGAGTGCGTTGCTGGCACTTACTGCGAGGATTGGCGTTGAACCCATGTTTACAAGCGCGATGCCCGAGTTGCCGTTGCTGCGCCATGCTGCAACTCCAACAATTGCCCAGTCCTGCGCGCGTCGATTGAATTTTTCAAAACCGTAACTGCCGCCAGAAATTTTTGGCACGCGGATTTCAGTAAGCATTTCGTCGGCTGCAAGTGCGCTTTCGAGGAACCCCTTATAGAAATCTTTTGCAGCAATGGTGCGTTCGCCATTTGGTCCCTGAGCAACATATGTTGCACCGAGCGCAAGCGTGGTTGCTGGCAAATCACTTGCCGAGTCGGCGTGGGCAAGCGAACCGCCGATGGTGCCGCGATGTCGAACTTGGGCATCGCCAACATGTCCTGCAGCATGCGCCAGCAGTGGAATGTGTTTCTTCACTAACTCGGATTTCTCCACATCCATGTGGCGGGTGAGTGCGCCAATTGCAATGTGGTCTCCCGCATCCTTGATGTAGGAGAGGTCGGTGATGCGACCAATGTCGATCAACATGCTTGGTTGCGCCAGACGCAGTTTCATCAACGGGATGAGGCTGTGTCCGCCGGCCAAAAACTTGGCCTCGTCGCCGTATTGCCCGACAAGTGAAATTGCTTCGGCTGCCGACGATGCTCGTTTGTAGTCAAATGCTGCAGGTATCACGGTTGCTCCCTTACTTCTTTGCCGATTGGATTGCGCGCCACACGGTTTGTGGCGAGGCTGGCATTGGCATGTGTTTTACGCCAAGGCTAGATAATGCGTCGATGATCGCGTTGATGATGGTTGGTGCTGCACCGATTGTTCCTGCCTCACCAATTCCCTTCACACCAAGCTGGTTAGTTGGTGAAGGTGTGACGGTGTGAGCGGTGGTCACTGGAGGCACATCGCACGCTGCCGGTACTAAGTATTCGGCAAGAGTCGTTGTCTTCAAGTTGCCGTCTTCGTCGTACACGGCTTCTTCGAACAACGCTTGTGCAAGCCCTTGAATGACTCCTCCGTGCACTTGGCCTTCAACGATGAGCGGGTTAATCTGCACTCCGCAATCATCAACTGCCACATACTGCAGCACCTCAATTTTTCCGGTCTCCACATCTACTTCCACTACTGCCATGTGCGTGCCGAACGGCCACGAGAAGTTTGGCGGGTCGTAGGTGTATTGCGCTTCGAGGTTTGGCTCTAAGCCGTCGGGCAAGTTATGCGCCGTGAAGGCGGCAAATGCCAAAGCGGCGATTGGCACTGCTCGGTCTGGCGAGCCCTTCACACTGAAAATGCCGCCGGCGAATTCCAAATCGTCCGCGGAGCATTCCAATTGATGAGCGGCAATCAGTTTTGCCTTATCAATCACTTTGTCGCATGCGCCTGCAACCGCCACACCGCCAACTGGAAGCGAACGCGAACCGTAGGTGTCCAGGCCGAGCGGAGCAATTGCCGTGTCGCTGTGCAAGACATCGATGTCTTCCGGCGGAATACCTAACTTCTCGGAAGCGATCATTGCCCACGAAGTTTCGTGGCCTTGCCCGTGAGGCGAGGTGCCAGTAACCACTTGTACTTTTGCGGTTGGCAATACCCGAACAGTTGCAGCTTCCCATCCGCCTGCTCCGTAGTTGAGCGATGCCAAGACGCGAGATGGTGCAAGCCCGCACATCTCGAAGTACGAACTCATTCCAATGCCGAGTAATTTCTTCGCACCGGGAACGTTCTGTTTGGCTTGTTTTGCCCGAATGCCCGTGTAATCGGCAATGCCTGCCGCCTTATCTGCTGCAAGCAGGTGGTCGCCAGAGTCGTAGGTGAGCCCGCTAAATGCGGTGTACGGGAATTGTTCTTTTTGAATGAAGTTGCGTTTGCGCAACTCGAATGGATCAATCTTCATTTCGCGCGCAAGGGCATCCATTGCACACTCAATTGCATAAGTGGCTTCTGGTCTTCCTGCGCCACGGTATGCATCGGTAGAAGTGAGGGTGGTGAACACACCCGTGCAACTGAAGTCGTACGCCTTTGGTATGTCGTACACACCCGCATAGAGGAATGCGCCGAGAATTGGTACGCCCGGCGTTACCAGCTGCAGGTATGCGCCCATGTCGCCAATGATGCGGACACGCACTGCCGTGAGTTTGCCTTGCTCGTCGGCCGCTAGTTCTACATATTGCACTTGGCCGCGGCCGTGAATTGTTGCCTGCGAGTTTTCGGTGCGCTCCTCAACCCAGCGAACGGGCAGTTTGTGTTTGCGCGATAGCGCAACGCACAGCAGTTCTTCGGCGTACACATTGAGCTTCGAGCCAAACCCACCACCCACGCTCGGTGCGATGACACGAACTTGGTGCTCGGGTATTCCCAAAGTAAGTGCGGTCATTACTTTCAAAATATGTGGCACTTGAGTGGATGAGTACAGCGTGATGTCTCCACCAAATGGCTGTGGCACGGCGGCAACAGCTCGCGGCTCCATCGCCATCGGCAGTAGTCGTTGCTGAACGTAGCGTTCGCTCACGGTGTATTTGGCGTTCTTGAAAGCCTCTTCTACGCAACCTGGAGTTTCTTCAACGAGTAGCGGCCAGGTGTAACTCTTGTTCGTTCCCAGTTCATCGTGGATAACGATGTTGTCTTTCAGCGCCTCTTCTACATCGACAACAGCCTTGAGTGGTTCGTACTGAACGTCAACCAAATCCAACGCGTCACGCGAAGCGGTTTCGTTGGTTGCCAAAATTGCGACGACGCCGTCGCCCACGTAACACACCTTGCTGACGGCAAGGGGGAAGTGCGCCG
>CAINLH010000017.1 GCA_903850275.1 uncultured Acidimicrobium sp. | reverse complement strand
TTGCACCCTATGTTGCTTCGGGGCGCGCCGAGCTCGTCGAACTTTCGCATCAACTGATGATGAATCTTGCTGCACTTAATGCAGGGGTCGATCGCCCGCTCAAGACCAAAGAAGAGACCGACAGCCTTTACGGCTTCATGATGAAGTTCATCGAAGGCGCCACCCTTGCGCACACCACGCGAGATCCAAAAGAAGTAACGAGTGAGGTTGAAGGCGCCAAAAGCGAATTCAATGTGCAGTTTCTTTCCCCGTCAATCAAGCGCCGCCAACAACTGATTGCCGCTGCAGCCACCGACGAGACCGTTGAGCTTCCAAAGGACATCCTCACCGAATTGCTCAAAAACGAAGACTCGCTTCACCTGCCCGACGAGATCATCTTGAAAGAGATTGCCTTCTTTCTTCTTGCTGGCGCACACACATCGGCCACGGCATTCGTGCGAACACTGGACAACCTCTTCAACTGGCTCGACAAGCACCCCGAAGACCGCGCGCTCGTAAAAACCGACCGCTCATTTGTGCAACGCGCCATGTTCGAGACAATCCGGCTCAACCCTTCAAGCCCAACCGCTATGCGCAGAGCTACCACCGATATCACCCTCAAATCAGGAACAGTCGTTCCGAAAGATTCGTTAGTGACCATCGATCTCATGTCGGTTAATCGAAGCGAAAACATCTTTGGCGACACCGCATCCGAATTCAATCCTCACCGCGTTATCGAAACACCCAACGTTGCACCGTGGGGCCTCTCGTTCGGCCACGGCATGCACGCCTGCATCGGCCAAGAATTAGCCGCCGGTCTTTCAGAGCGCTCCGAAGAAACATCCGAGTTCGAGTACGGGCTTGCAACCGTTGCGGTGCAGGCAATGTTCGACCGCAACGTCGTGCCCAACCCAGAGCTTCCCGCCAAGATGGACACCACGACGAAACGCCCCTACTGGGGTTCGTATCACGTAATTTTCGCGAGCTAGCGGCAATGTCGCCGCAGCAAATCACGCTGTCCACTTGGCAGCATGCGCGCGGCGCGTTGCGCAACCGCTATCTACGGCAAGGCCTCTACGACGAAGGCACAGCATTGATGTCCGGCGTCATTGTCAACCTGCACGATGCCGAACATACGGCAAGGCGGCGTTTAGAGAATCGACTTTTCCGACGCGACACATTTGCCTTTTGGGAACAAGACCTCATCCCGCACAACATTGCCGAGAGTATCTCTACCCACCTCGCTGCGGGCAGCGTCGACCTTCTGCAACTTGCACGCCTCACCATGATGCGCATTTCTGCGGGCATTGCCGGTATCGATCTGGGCACAGACCCGACGCGTTTTGTTCTCTTAGCCGAACTCATGAGCAAATTGGCTCGGGCTTCCAGCGTCAATCATTTCATTGGCGACAAACAATCCGTCATCAACGATGGCAATGCGGCACTCGCAACATTTGAAGCCGAGTTTTTTGCCCCCGCTCGAGCCAGTCGATTGCAATTGCTCCAGCAGGTTGCGGCCAACGAACTTCACGCGGCAGAACTTCCTAAAGACGTGTTGATGACACTGCTTTCAAACCAGGACAATCTTTCCATCCCAGACGAAACAGTTCTGCGTGAAATTGCCTACTTCCCGTGGGTTGGTTCGCATTCAACATCAGGTGCGTTCGTTAACTTAATGGACCACATTTTCGAATGGCTCAACTCGCACCCAGACAGCAGAAAAGAGTTGGTCGCCGACATTGCATTGATTCAGCGTTTTGGTTTCGAATCGCTGCGGTTGCATCCTGCAAGCCCAGAATCCGTTCGCATTGCAGTAAGCGACACCACCATCGAGCCCGATGTTGATGTGAGCGAGGGCAGCCGAGTTGTGATTGACATGCAAGCCGCAAACCGAGACCCGTTGATTTTTGGCAGCGATGCCAGCCAGTTCAACCCCTACCGCGATATCCCTTCAGATGTCTCGCCCTGGGGACTTAGCTTTGGGTCTGGTTTTCACGCCTGCATTGGCCAAGAACTAGTGAGTGGCCTAGAGCAAACTGCCACCGATACAGAAGTTCCACTCACTGGCGCCATTGCAACGATGGCGCAGATTGTTTTGCAACATGGCGCAATTCCCGACCCAGCACGACCAGCGAAACGCGACGCTCAATCGCTGCGTCAGAACTGGCTTGAATACCCTGTTGTTTTTCGGCCGTAGCGCTAGCTACGAATGATCAATGATCTCGCCGCTCTCGGCGAAAATAGTGATTGCTTCCCCTGGGCAGTTGCGCGCCAACTTCAGTAATGACTGCAGTTCGTATTCTGTGGTTTCGGAAATCGGTTCTGCTAATTCCTGATCATCAAAACGAAACACCTTGGGGCCATCACTTACGCATTTGCCAGAGCTAATGCACAAGTCTTTTTGTACTTCAACGCGGTAAGCCATGGGCCAACAATAGTGTCAAGACTTGATGCTGCGCACTTGTTCATCAGCTTCACCCACAACCCAAGCAGCAGCTCTTCGCAACAACAATTGATGGGAGGGATGAGCAAATGACAGTTGGTCGTGACCAAGCGCGCTGTAGACAGAACGCGAACCATCCTTGGCAAGCGCCCACATGCTTGCCTGGTTTCCGTCAACACCAACCGATTCGGTAAGCACTTCAGCATCTACGGTGCGCGATACATGCATGTATCGCTCGTCGTGCACCACAAAAGGCTCGACGCCAGAAACAATTGGGTGCGCACCAACACGCTCCACGTGCACGTCGCCCGGTTGCGGGTGATTGGAAACGCCCCAATTCCATGAACCCCCAACCCAGTTGGCCCATGTCGTCGAATCTTCAAACGAGATAACCGAGGTGTGCAAGGCCAGCAAGCCCGCGCCATTGTTCTTCTGTTTCTGCA
>CAINLH010000016.1 GCA_903850275.1 uncultured Acidimicrobium sp. | reverse complement strand
TCTACGACTTCATGGTCAGTGCTGGCACTTTCACCCTCGGCCACCTGGGCGCATCCGACATGCTCGCCATCTCGCGAGTATTGAAGCCACTAGGCATCGCATGCGTCGGCATTAACAAGCAACACTTCGAACAGCACGGTTTTCGTCCAGTGATTGCCGAAGCTGTTGAGGAACGGTTCATCACCCAACCGGAATATGTGGAAGTTGATATCTACGGCCCGGCAAGCGAACACCACGGCGACAAGGCAATCATCGCCGTCTTTGGCAGACCTTCGTTACAAAACGATTAGCGACCCACATGGGTCAAGCGGTTACGACTTCTTTTTCTCAGCCTTCTTGAGGCGCTTCTCTTTCAACGTGAGCTTTGCTTCTTTTTTGTTGTTTGAGTTGCTCTTCTGCTCTTTGTTAGCCATGATCTTCTCTTTTCGTTAGACGAGTAGATTCACCTTAGTCCGATTAATCCCTGTGCCGTAGTCGCAACGATTGCCACGAGCCATCGGCAGTCCAACCTCCATCAACGGGAAGAGAAATTCCGTTAACAAAGCCGGATTTGCTGTCGTCGCACAACCACGCGATGGCTTGCGCAATGTCATCGGGCTTCGCAAACCTGCCCATTGGAACATGGTCAGTGATGTCACTGTCGCTATAACTGCCACCAGCTTGATCCTTGTGGTCCATCTCGGTCTTCACCCAACCCGGGCAAACCGCATTTACGCGCACACCCTTTGCGCCCCACTCCACCGCCAAAGTTCGCGTGAGGCCAATCAACCCATGCTTGCTCGCGTTGTATGCAGAACGGTCTGCGACGCCTTGCATGCCTGCCACCGATGCAACGTTGACAACCGAACCGCTACCAGCAGCCACCATCAACCCACCAAATGCCTTAGACAACAGAAATGGAGCAACCAAATTGACGTCAATAACCTTTCGGTACATCTCTGCCGATGTGTCTAATGCTGAGGTGATACAAGAAATACCAGCATTATTAACCAACGCATCAACCCTGCCGAACTTGTCGATCGTCTGCTTTGCCGCTGACTGCACAAAGGTTTCGTCGGTGATATCTCCGACAAGCGAAAGCGCATTGCCGTATACCGATGTGTCAATCGACTGCAAATCAACCAGAACCAGCGACCAATCAAGCCCATTCAGGACCGTTGCAGTTTGCTTACCAATACCCTGTGCTGCGCCCGTAATAACGGCAACTTTGCGTGTACCCATCTCGCAATCTTACCGATCGCTCGCAAAGCAATAGCCTCTGTTGGTGACCAAAGTGAAGCGCGAAAAACCACAACTCGGTCGCAGCTTCCGCCTTCTGTGGCTCTCCGTCACATCATCATGCACGGGTGACGGCATGTTCCTTACTGCGTTCCCTCTCCTCGCAGCACTCCTCACGCGTGACCCAGTCTTGATCTCTGGCATAACCATCTCCACCAAACTCCCTTGGTTGCTCTTTTCGCTTTTCACAGGCGCAATATCCGATCGAATGGACCGACGAAAACTCATGATTGGCGCCGACATCACGCGTTGCGTCATCGTCGGAACTCTTGCTGCTCTCATTGCCACAGATCAAGCAACTATCTGGATTCTTTACGCATGTTCGTTTCTATTGGGAACGTGTGAAACACTGCACACCAACTGCGCGCAAGCAATTATTCCTGCTCTTGTTCAACAAGAACAGTTGATCGAAGCCAACGCACGATTCACCAGCGCTCAGGTAACGAGCGCCCAATTCGTTGGCCCCTCGCTGGGCGTGGCGCTGTTCAATGCATCGTCAGTAATTCCTTTCGCGGCTGACGCCGTAACTTTTGCCACGTCTGCCGCATTGATCAAGGCAATACCTGACGTGCACGGTGTCGAGAGGCCAACCACTCGCATCCGTGATGACATGTTGGATGGTATTCGCTTCCTTCGAGACAACCTTGTTCTCCGACGTCTCACATTTATTCTTACTCTTCTCAACTTCTTCTACTTTGCAGCGGCAGCGTTGCTCGTTCTGTACACCTCAGATATTTTGGGTAGTGGCAAAATCACATTTACCGCCCTTTCAGTTGGTGCTGCAGCGGGCACCGTTGCGAGCCGCTTCATTGTTACTCGGCTTTCCACAAAGATGAACGCCACTCAAACAATTCTGCTTTCACTATGGGTTTGGGCAATTTCATCAATTGGCATTGCGTTCACCTCAAATCGCTACGTCGCCATAGCAAGCTATGTAGTACTAGGTGTTGGTAACGGGCTGTGGATGATCATCAACACCACTTTGCGTCAGCAAATCACCCCAGACCGCATGCTTGGTCGGATGAACGCTGCATTTCGAACCATCTCGTGGGGCGTAGTTCCTTTCGGCGCCGCATTCGGCGGGTTGACCGCTCGTTACCTTGGGTTGCGCGGACCATTCATCATCTTTGCCATTGTGATGATCGCTTGCGCTATTTTCGGCAAATCTCTTCTCAAACCACTCGCTGCTCACGAAGACAACTAAAGAATCAACTTAATCACTCGCCTGTTTGGCCATCAACAACTTCACGCATCAAGTCCGCGTGTCCGTTATGTCGGGCGTATTCCTCGATCATGTGCACCAGAATCCAACGAAGGCTTGGCGATTCTCCACTTGGCCATTTCCTCAAAGCCAATCCATCAAGGCTGCCATTGGCCAGGAACTTCTCTATTTGTTGATTAGACAGGACTATCGATGCTTCCCAATTATTGCGCAGGCTCTCGGGAGAATCTTGGCGAGCTGATGTAAATTCCCAATCAGGCTGTTGTTCCCAGTCGATTGAAAGCCAGGGCTCTAAACGATCGTTGTCGTCCAGCCATCGCCAAAACCATTCGTTCTCAACAAAGGTCATGTGTTTGAGAAGCCCACCGAGCGTCATGGTGGATACCCCAACACTGACGTTCAACCCTTCCGAACCAAGCGCATCACATTTCCACTTCAAGGTTGCGCGCTGAAAGTTGAGAAACCCAAGCAAGGTTTCAAGTTCGCCTACCGCAGGCTCTGGCTCCGGTCGACCTACATCGTCAAAATTGACCACGCCAAAATCTACATCGCGAGCACTAATCTAAGAAAATGTCCGAGTATTTACTGCCCGCATCTGAAGGTGCACTCGCCTATGCCGAATTATATGAGCGTGTATCAAGTCTGATTATTTCCACACCCGAATCAATCACTTCCGTAGGGGTTCCACATTGCCCAAAGTGGACAGTCAAATGTGTGCTCTCCCACATGATCGGCGTGCCCGAAGACGTGCTGACGGGGCAAATGGAGGGCGTAACTACTGAGGCATGGACGCAGCGTCAAGTTGATCGACACTCGGAACACAGCAAGACCCAACTACTCGCTATTTGGAGTAATACTTTTGAAAATTTCAAAGCATTATTACCCAAGATTCCCCAGCCGACGATCTCACAATTTGTATTCGACCAAGTAACCCACGAGCACGACATCCGCCATGCAATTTCGCAGCCAGGGGCGCGCGACTCACGCGCAATCTCGGTAGCCGAAGGTTTCATACGCGACTTCATTACTCGAAATCCAGATCCCGCAGTTCATGCATTAGCCGAAAGCACTGTGACTGGCTTCGATTACGTTCGTTCATTCTCGGGCAGACGGAGCAAGGAACAACTTGCAGAATTGGGACTACCAGCAGACTTAGTTGCTGCCTTCATCAGCACTTCCCCGTTCGAAATACCCGCGAGATCTATCGTCGAATAGCTCGAATAGTAAATATCCACAATTACTTTCATCTCGCCAAATAAAGCCATAGGTTGGGTCAATGAACGAGAACGGCAGCAAGCAGTTACCGACCATCGGATTTCTTGGCCTTGGAAATATGGGTTCGCCAATGTGCGCTCGCCTATTAACTGCCGGATATAAGGTCACCGCCTTCGACATCAACCCACAGGCGCTTGATGTAGCCACAAAGTTGGGAGCCACACCCGCACAGTCCGCCCAAGAGTGCGCGTCGAATGTGGACGTCTTTTTCACTTCGCTACCGCGCCCAGATCACGTTGAAAGCGTCATGGCAGGAACCGATGGAGCCTTGGCAGTAATGAAACCTGGATCCATCTGGGTCGATCTCTCCACTAATCGAAAAGATCTCGTCCAATCATTAGCTTCGCAAGCACCAGACAATGTTTCCGTTGTCGACTCTCCGGTTACAGGAGCAGTTGACGGAGCTCGCAATGGCAAACTCACACTTTTCGTAGGAGGGGAAGCAGAACCCGTCGCTCTTATTACTCCAATTCTTTCGCATTTGGGTTTAGTCATACATTGTGGCGATCTCGGCTCCGGCAATGTAGTCAAACTCGTCACCAATCAACTGTGGTTCATTGCGGCGGCCGCAATTGGAGAAGGATTTGCAATAGGCCTAGGCAACGGTGTCGATCTCGGAATCTTGTGGCACGCAATCAAGGAAAGTGTTGGAGACAGCTTCGTTGTCCGACACGATGCTCCGTCAATTTTTGCTGGCCATTACGACCCATCCTTCTCATTGGATCTCTGCATGAAGGATTTACGCTTGATTAAGGAACTGGGAACAAATGTGGCCGCCGAGCTGCCAATGACCGACGCAGCAGAGCGAGCCTTTTCCATCGCAAGCGAGAGATACGGCCCTCAAGCAGCTGAACTACATGTGGCAAAGCGCATCGAAGATGATGCGAACCTCTCGATGCGACTTGCGGGAGATTGGGTTCCGCCATGGGAGCAATGACGCGCCAACGATGGAAATCTTTACAGCACTCCGCGTAACACACGGCTTTAACCAGGCAGTTCCCGACAAGATATTGAGGCGACGCCGGGAATCGAAATCCAAGGAAAGTGTCGTCCAGTATCCCGTCTGGCTTCAAACCGCCAATCCATCACGCAACTTCAGCGCTACGAGTCTCATCAATCCCCTGATTTCCCGCTGAGCGTTCACAGAGTCGTACCAAATCCGTACCAAATTCAATTAACTAGATCTCAACAGTCCCTTGAATGCACGCGGCAACTTCGCCACCAATCCAAACCTGCTTCGACTCATCCTGTGAAACGTGGACTTCACCTGCATGACCCATTGCAATACCCTGAGAAGCCAAATATGGCGGAACAAAACGACCTGCACCTATTAACCATTGAGCCATTGATGCATGCAGGCTTCCAGTCACCGGATCTTCAACAGTTACTC
>CAINLH010000015.1 GCA_903850275.1 uncultured Acidimicrobium sp. | reverse complement strand
TACGTTGATGCAGGGAATGCTTTCAAAACCATTCATGCATGTTCTCGATGCTGCAATGATGCTCAGCCCTACACCTGCCCTAGGCGGCTTCCCCAAAGATGAAGCGCTGAACCTCATCAATCAATACGAAGGCATAGACCGTGGTCGTTATGGCGGAGCCGTTGGATGGTTCGATCAAAATGGCAACGGTGCTTTCGCAGTTGCTATTCGCTGCGCTCAGTTGTCATCCGACAGAACGAGCGCGCGCCTATTCGCGGGAGGCGGCATTGTTGCCGACAGCGAGCCCGCCGCCGAATTGGCCGAGACCCAGGCCAAGTTTCAGGCAATGCTCGCCGCGATTATCCGTCCGTAAGCGCCGACGCCACCGCGGCATTAATTCGAGCATGCTCTACAACGTTGTCATCTCGTCGCGTACGAACCAATACCGCAGCTAACCCCGTGCGTTCGATTGCTGCATCAAACTGCGTTTTGGTTTCAGCTACAACACATTCCACTCGATGACCTGCAAGCAACGAAACAAAGTCGGTGTTGTGGGGCGTGCCAAAAAGCTTTTCGAAACGATCCCTATCTAGAGACGATGACTGTGGCAAAAACGAGAAAATTCCGCCACCGTTATTGTCGATTATCACGATTCGAAGATCGACAGCCCTCTCGGTGATATTGATCAAGCCATTTATGTCGTGCATCATGGCTACGTCGCCAATTAATAAGGCAGTCGGTTTGCGAGATGCCAGCGCAATGCCTACAGCAGTTGATACGACACCATCGATGCCATTAACACCCCTATTTGCGAACACCTTCACACCGTCTCGCGGCGCCGCGAACCATTCCACGTCACGAATAGGCATACTTGATGACAGAACCAGGTTGGAATCCACCGGCAGCGCAGTCAATACCCGATTCGCTACGAAGGGTTCGGTAATTTCCGTAGCGGCGGCAAGTTCTTTGTCAATTGTCGATCTTGCAATGTTCTCGCGCCTCTTCCACTCGTTTGGCCAAGACGGGTCTGTCCTTTTCGTCGATCCACGCACAACTTCCATACAAATCTGCGATGGCGTCCCAACCATGTGCAGTTGCACACGATTGTCGGGATCAATCAGCGATGGCGTTGTTGATATTGCGCAATAAGGAGCACCACAGTCCTTGAGCCAGGCGTTAACAACCTTTGAAACTGGTGGGTCGCCAATGCGCAAAATCACCTCTGGCTTCAATTGCATCGCGGTATCAAAATCGCGCAGCATCACATCGGCGGTGGAAACAATCACTGCCTCTTGTTCGACGCTTGCTGAAACTCGACATCCACTTCGTTGATCCGCAATAATCGGCCACTGCAATGTTCGCGCCAGTTCGAATACGAATCGAGGTTGGTCGATACCGGCACCGGCGACAATCACTCCGCGATTCGAAAGAAGCATCTTGTTCAATGCCTTTCGTTCGGAAGCACTTGGCGAGAGCCGACCTTGCTTCACGATCGAGCCTGGATCAACGGCGGGCAGTGTTTGCGCTTCGCCGATAAGTGGCTCACGAAATGGAAGATTTATCTGAACAGGGCCTGGGTTGATATCCATCGCGGCAGAGAAAGAGTCTCTGGCGATTGCGCGCCACTTAGACGAATGACGGTCGTCGGCAACACCTGCGTCGATAAACAACCTGGTCGAACTTCCGTATAGGTTCGTTTGATTGATTGTCTGCGGCGCCCCCACGCCTTGCAGCTCTGGTGGTCTGTCGGCAGTACACACCAACATCGACACATGCGCATGATCTGCTTCCACCACTGCTGCATGAAACTGCACGGCCGCTGTTCCCGACGTGCACAGCAACACTGCTGGCACCCCGTCGTGCTGGCCAATGCCCAATGCAGCAAACGACGCAGAGCGTTCGTCATGAAAAACGTGCAGGGAGATTTCGGTCCTTGCGGAAAGCGCCAAGGCCATTGGCGTGGAGCGAGAACCCGGCGATAACACGGCATGGCGAACGCCAATACGAATCCACTCGTCCACCAAGGTGGCACAAAAGGTGGCAGTAGCCGAGGGTGTAGAAGCCATCCCCTCTATCGTGGCACCTATGCGCGTAGAAATCTTCTCCGACGTGGTCTGCCCTTGGTGCTACATCGGCAAGGCCCGCTTCGATCGGGCGGTGGCCAATCTCAAGGCACAAGGCCTAGAAATAGATGTTGAGGTCGTGTACAGCCCATACCAGCTTGACCCAACCGCTCCAATCGGTGTCGCCACCCCGGTCTTAGAGGCTTACTCCAAGAAGTTCGGTGGCCTCGAAAAGGCTCAAGCCATTCTCGATCATGTGACTGCTATCGCAGCGCAGGAGGGAATCACCTTCAACATGGACATCGCACTTCGAGCAAACACACTCTCTAGCCACCGCTTACTCGCCCACGCACTTGCGGCATATGGACCCGACACTCAGGCGGTGCTTAAACAGAACATCATGAGCGCCTATTTCACAAATGGCAAAGACATTTCGTCAAACAGCGTTCTTGTTGAGTGCGCAGTGAGCGCTGGAATGGATGCCGACACAGCGAGCACAGTCCTTACAGAGAACTTGTTCGCCCAGGAAGTAGCCAACCAGATTTCTGGTGCTACCGGCAATGGAATCACGGCAGTTCCTACATATGTCATCAACGATCAATGGTCTGTTCCAGGCGCGCAAGACACAGAAATGTTTGAACGAGTTCTCGTTCGGTTGGCAGAAAAGCAGCAGTGACACTTCTGCATACGACCACCATTGGCGAAGGAATGCCCCAGGTTGCTCTCGTTCATGGATTCACGCAGACGAGCAACTCCATGCGTCCTCTGGCAAACGAGTTCAGCAGCCGGTACACAGTCAAGCTCGTTGACGCACCAAATCACGGTGGCTCATCCGACATTTCACTCGATTGCAGCGCCGGAGCAGATGCACTCTGCGCAACAGTTGGAGATGCTGTCTATATCGGTTACAGCATGGGTGCGCGTCTGTGCTTGCATGCAGCCCTACAACACCCAGAGCAAGTGCAATCCCTTGTGCTCATCAGCGGTACTGCGGGGATAGAAAACCATGAACAACGCATTGATCGTCGCTCAAGCGACGAACAATTGGCCAATCACATTGAGCAAGTTGGCACAGAAGCATTCATCACAGAATGGCTGAGTCGTCCAATGTTCAGCAATCTCAGGTCGTCGCCTGCAGACATCCGAGATCGCAACCGAAACACAGCGACTTCCCTAGCGAACAGCCTTCGTTTGGCAGGCACAGGAGCCCAACAATCGCTGTGGGGTTCACTGGATTCCCTGGAGATGCCCGTGCTATTAATTGCTGGCGAGCAAGACGAAGCGTTTTGCAGCAACGCAGCACGAATGAAGGAACTCATTGGTGACAACGCCACCGTTGCAATAGTTGATAACAGCGGCCATAGCGTTCACTTAGAACAATTAACAAACTGTGCCGGACAAATTTTGAATTGGCTAGACCAACAAGCCAATCGATAGCGCCACACCAGTAAGCAACTGAGCGCGTCCAGTCATCTCTAGAACTGGAATCAAATCTCTGCCCTTTGCTCCCGAAGAAACCAGTTTGATTGCCGGAATAGCAGCAATCAAACCCACCGCACCCAGCAGCACCGAGCTATCACCAAACCCAAGCCAAAGAATCATCGCTAGTGCTGCCGCAAACAGTGAGAAGTAGAAAAATCGTGTGTTCTTGTCCCCCATTCGAACGGCGAGTGTGTTCTTATTTGCAATCGTGTCCGTTGGGATGTCTCTCAAATTGTTGATAACCAACAACGCACAAGCCAAACAACCCACGACGATCGATGCAGCGAGCGATTGTCCTGTTATCTGATCGCTTATGGCAAAAGTGCTGCCTGTTGTAGCAACTACTCCGAAAAATACGAAGACAAAAACTTCACCCAGACCAAGGTAGCCATATGGCTTGGGGCCACCCGTGTACAACCACCCCGCCGCAATGCTGGCAACGCCGACAACAATGAGCCAAAGAGAAACCGTGAGCGCGATCACCAACCCAAAAACTGCAGCAACACCAAACGCAAGCATTGCCGCGATTTTCACCTTCTTGGGAGCAACCAAACCAGAACCGACCAAACGAATTGGCCCAACGCGAACAGCATCTGTGCCTTTTACCCCATCGGAATAATCGTTTGCGTAGTTGACTCCGATTTGCAACGCAAGGCTTACAACAAGTGCCAATACACCGCACCACCATCGCTCCACCGCAGCATTGTCACCAACAACGCACGATGCACCGACGATCACTGGCACCACTGCGGCAGGAAGAGTGCGAGGACGAGCGCCCGCAACCCAAAGACCAACGGCGCTTTTGTTGCGATTTTCCATCTCTGTAGTGTCGCACGGCGCGCCCTACGCTGATGAACATGCCACAACTCGTCGCATTAGACATGCCCGCAGGAAATCAGTTTCTTGCGGCCGTCCTCGGGGTGTGGGACAGAGGCGATGCGGTTTTCCCCCTCGATCAGCGGCTTCCGGCGGTTGCCCAATTTGAACTGATTTCGGCGATGGCTCCCGCGTCAATCATCGATGCCTCGGGCAACGAAACACCGCTTCCCAATGCTCGTCCCGTGCGAAATGGAGACTCATTGGTGATTGCAACGAGCGGTTCCAGTGGATCCCCGAAGGGCGTTGTACACACTCACGCTTCGATGAATGCCGCGGCCAAGTCGAGTAACTCTCGGCTGGGTTGCACCAAGGACCACCATTGGCTCGTTTGCCTGCCAGTTTCTCATGTGGGCGGCTTCTCTGTGATCACACGTGCACTGCAATCAAACAGCATGCTCACCATGCATCCTGCATTTGATGCCGAAGAAGTAATTCGTTCCGCCGGCAATGGAGTGACCCATGTATCGCTTGTTCGCACCGCTTTGCAGCGCATCGACCCGTCAATATTTCTCACCGTTTTGCTCGGGGGCGCCGCCCCACCTGCCGAAATTCCAGACAACGTTGTTGCCACTTATGGAATGACCGAAACGTTTGGTGGCATCTTCTACAACGGCATTGCACTCGATGGAGTCGAAACGAAAATCGTGGACACCGAGATTCTCGTACGCGGCCCAATGTTGATGCGCGCATTCCGCGACGAAACCACGCCATTCACTGCAGATGGCTGGCTACCCACGGGAGACTCCGGCCACTTCGAGGATGAAAGGCTGGTCGTCGACGGACGAATCGGCGAGATGATTATCTCTGGCGGCGAAAACATTTGGCCAAACCTATTGGAGCAAACAATTAGCCAGCACCCGAAAGTTGCTGCTGTGGCAGTTGCCGGAGCGGTCGATGAAGAATGGGGCGAGAAAGTTATTTCATGGGTTGTTCCCAAAGATTTAGGCAACCCACCAACTTTGAATGAAATTCGTGATCATGTCGCTCAGACCCTCCCGAAGTTTTACTGCCCGAAAGAACTGAAGATATTGCAGTCTTTTCCCGTGACCTCAATAGGCAAGACCGATAAGCGCGCGTTGCTTAGTTTGTAGCAAACGACCGTTTACATTGCCCCTGAAGAGACTCCCGCACCACCGTCGATCACGTAGGTCTCACCTGTTATCCAATTTGCAAGATCGGATGCAAGAAACGTTGCAAGATTCGCGATGTCCTGGGGCTCCCCTAGTCGCTTCGTTGGTAAGCGTTTCGCCAACACTTCTCCGTAATTATCCACAAGCATTTGCGCAAAATCGGTTTGAACTAGCCCTGGAGCAATGCCGACTACACGTGTTAGACCAAGCTCGCCTGCAAGTTGGCGCGTTAAGTGAATAAGCGCGGCTTTCGTCAAGTTATATACGCCTAGGTTGCCCTCGGCCCGCAAACCACCGATTGATGCAATATTGACGATGACACCTGGATTCTTGTTCATAGATGCTTCCCACACCGCCTGACACCAAAACAATGGGCCACGTAGGTTCACCTGGAAGGTTTTGTCGTATTGAGAAGGGCTCACCCCAAGAGTTGGGCCTGCATATGGGTTGGTCGCAGCGTTGTTCACGAAAATGTCGATCTTGCCAAAATGATTCATCGTTGCATCGACGCAAGCCTTCGCCTGATCCAAGTCGCCAGTGTTGGCAGCGAATACCTGAGTTCCGCCACCGATCTCTTTCGCAACTGCTTCTAAGGCATCAATCTTGCGCGACGTGATCATCACTTGCGCGCCGGCTTCTACATACGACTTCGCGATGGCTTTGCCTATTCCCCGCGAGGCACCAGTAACTAACGCAACTTTTCCTTCTAATGAAATTTCCATAACGCGAAACGCTACTCGTCAGGGCGTAATCATGCTCACACGGACTTGTTGGATGCGCCTGCCATCCAGCACCTCGGCGCTGAAGCGCCAGCCGGCGTGGTCGACAGACTCGCCGACTACCGGCACGTGCCCAAGCATTCCGAAAATGAAGCCACCTATGGTGTCGTATTCCGTCTCCGGAATCTTCATCTCCAAATCATCATTGATCTTCGAAATCGGCGTGGACCCGACAACGAGATAATCGCCATTCTGCAGACGCTGCATGATCTCTTCTTCATCGTCATGCTCGTCGACGATCTCTCCCACCAACTCCTCAAGGCAATCCTCGAGCGTTGCAAGACCCGCAATAATTCCGTATTCATCTGCAACCATCACCATGTGAAACTTCTTTGCCTGCATATTGCGCATTAAGTCGGCAACCAACTTGCTCTCGGGGACAACTTCGACCTCGCGCATCAGAACGCGTACCGATTCTTTGCCGCGCCCGCTTCTCTCGGCGATCACCAAGTCTTTTACGTAGACGATTCCCTCAACGTCGTCGACGTCGTCTTCGTCCTTACGGAAAATTGGCAGTCGGCTGAAGCCCTCCTCAACCGCACGATCGAGTGCTTCCGAGACGGTGAGCGTGTCATCGATGAACACCACGTCTGGGCGCGGCACCATGATCTCGCGTACGACGGTGTCACCAAACTCGATCACCGACTCGATGAGTTCGCGCTCCTCGTGCTCGATAACGCTGTCTTGTGCTGCTGCCTCAACGATTCCCAAAAATTCTTGTTCACCGATAAATGGCCCTTGCTTAAGACCCTCACCCTTAACGATGATGTTTGTGAGCTTGATCAATGCATTAGACGCAATGCGAAGTGGCCAGAACCGCACGAGCAATTCGATAGGCCGCGCTGTGATGGTTGCGCCCTTGACGGGGTGCAACAAGGCATAAGTCTTTGGCACGGCTTCGGCCAACACAAAGAACAACACAACGTTGATTGCCACACCGATGGCAACACCTGCTGCACCAAATAGCCTGCCGGCCACGATGCCCATGAGCGTTGCTTGCACTGTTTGGCAAACGTTTACGGTGAGCAGCAGAGGGTTCACCCACATTGTTGGATGCTCGGCTAAACGCACCAACGCCTTCCCGGATTTAAGTCCCTTCTCGGCAAGCGCAGCGGC
>CAINLH010000014.1 GCA_903850275.1 uncultured Acidimicrobium sp. | reverse complement strand
TGGCGACTACCACGCTGCCAAGGACGAGCAAGGTCACATGGAAGGCCGCATTCGCCAGATCGAATCGTTCCTCGAAGACGTCGAAATTGTCCCACCTTCACCAGAGGGCGTTGTTGGCCTCGGCACCATCGTCGCCATTGTCTACGAAGGCGATTCGGAAGATGCAGCCGAGCACTATTTGATTGGGCACGTTGAAGAAAAACCGGACGAAGATCACATCAGCGTGATGAGCCCGTCTTCGCCACTTGGTTCTGCACTGCTTGGCGCAACGGTGGGCGCAACCGTCAGTTACGACGCGCCCAATGGCAAATTGAAAGTAACTGTTCTCCTCACTAGGACCCAGGGGTAAATGGCGTTACCACCAGGACGCAGCATCGACCTTCCCGGTCGTGGTCAAACATTTATTCGTGAAGTTGCAGGGCCGCCAGATGCCCCAACGTTGATGTTGTTGCATGGTTGGACAGCAACTGCCGACCTCAACTGGTTCACCACATTCGAATTACTTGGTCAACACTTCCGAATCATTGCGCCAGACCATCGCGGCCATGGTCAGGGCATTCGGTTGAAGGGTTCGTTTCGTTTAGAGGACTGCGCCGACGACGTTGCGGCCATTGCCGACATACTCGGCATCAATACATTCATTCCTGTTGGCTATTCCATGGGCGGCACCATTGCGCAATTGATTTGGCAGCGCCACGAATCTCGCGTGCGCGGTTTGGTTCTGTGTTCCACCGCCCCGCACTTCACCACTTCGCGCGAAGAACGTTTGGGTTTCCTCGGGCTCACCGGCCTTGCTGCACTTTCACGTTTAACTCCAACCCAAACTCGCGATTGGCTCACAGAACAGATTTATCTGCAACGCAAAAGCGAAGGCGTGGAACCGTGGGCCATTGCACAAATGGCAACGCACGACTGGCGACATATTCTCGAAGCCGGCAGCGCAATAGGCAACTTCAACAGTTTGGATTGGTTGCCAGGTGTCGACGTGCCAACTTCGGTAGTACTCACCACACAAGACACCGTTGTTCCACTCGAGCGTCAACAACGACTAATCGAAACCATTCCTGGCGCTCAGTCGTTTGAAGTAAGCGCAGGACACAACGCGGTATACGCGCAACACGAGGCATACGTGCCTGTTTTGCTTGAGGCTTGCTTAAGCGTGCACCACCGGTCGGTTGCGTAACAACCGTTACACAACCGCTTGCATGTCGAGGCCGATATCAAGCACCGACGATGAATGCGTGAGGGCACCAACAGAGATGTAACGAACGCCAGTCGCGGCAACATCTGCAGCGTTATCGAGCGTTAAACCACCGCTAGCTTCCAAAATGACCGACTTGCCGGTTGTCGCCCGATGCGCCTCGGCAATAAGCACGGCGTCGCGAAGCACGGCTGGCGGCATGTTGTCGAGCAGTACCAAGTCGGCGCCGGCACCAAGCGCAACGTGCAACTGCTCGAGTGTGTCCACTTCAATTTCAACTGCAATCTTTGGTGCCGCAGCACGTACGGCAGCGAATGCTTGGGCCACCCCACCCGCCGCAACGATGTGGTTGTCCTTCACTAAGGCGGCATCCGACAAAGACATTCGGTGGTTCACTCCGCCACCGCAACGAACCGCATACTTTTCCAATGCGCGCAACCCAGGTGTTGTCTTGCGCGTGTCGCGCACCTGCGCACCGCTTGCAGCAATCGCATCGGCCCACTTGCGCGTTGCAGACGCAATGCCTGAAAGATGACCCAACAAGTTCAATGCCGTGCGCTCGGCCGTAAGCAACCCGCGCGTTGGTGCTGTCACGTGCATCAGCACCTGGCCGGGCACTACGCGGTCTGCATCGCTTGCTTTTTTCTCCACCAACACATTCTTTTGCCCACACACCATTTCTAAAACCGCAACGGCAATGTCGATACCTGCAATGCAGCCCGCTGAACGAGTTGCGAATACGGCCCTGCTTCGCTGATCTTTGGGCACGGTGGACTGCGTGGTTACGTCGGGGCCTGCGCCCAAGTCTTCGCGCAAGGCTTCCTTGATCACTCGCTGCACGTCTTTTACACGCAAGCCTGCACTTGCTAGTGCGGCGGCAGTGGCAGAGGAAAGTTTGTGCGT
>CAINLH010000013.1 GCA_903850275.1 uncultured Acidimicrobium sp. | reverse complement strand
TTGTATCTTTCTTGGTATTGGTACGTTGCGATTAGCGAACGATCCTCCGCAGGAAATGTCACAAGCAACGTCGAAAACTGGCAATCCGATGTTGCCTCCTTCCTGCAGCGCCAAGGCGCATGGCGGCTTGTCTTTGTTTTCGCAGCGGTCATCGGTTTAGCAGCGGTTGTTGCAAAGCGCGTTCGACACAATGCTTGACCGCTTGCTCGCGCACCCCGAGGTTGAAGAAGTTTCGGAGTTGCGCAGCACGTTTGGTTTCATGGCATTTCATGGTGGTGGCCTGGAAGAACAAACCGACGTCATTGCCCGTGCGGCAGCCGAACAATCTGGTTCCTCCTATTACGGCATTCACCAACCGGCCGACCTCAAGTGGCATATCCCATCACACCAAATTGACCCGGCTCATTCTCCATTGTTGGACACTTTCCTCACCCACGTGCACACTGTCATCACCGTGCACGGGTATGGCCGCCGCGGGTTATTCACCACACTTCTCCTTGGAGGAAGAAACCGCCCACTTGCTCGCCACGTTGGCCAACATTTGCGCAACGAACTACCCGCCTACGAGATAGAAGACGACCTTGCCAACATCCCGTCCGACTTAGCGGGGCAACACGCCGACAACCCCGTCAATCGGGTGCGCAATAGTGGTGTTCAAATAGAACTGCCGCCACGTGTGCGTGGTTCGAGCCCCTTGTGGTGGGATTGGGAGGGCCCTCACCTCACACCACACACCACTGCACTCGTACGCGGACTGTCCGCGGCCGCTCAAAGCTGGCCGATCTAGGGCGCGAGGCGCTCGATTGTCCACGCAGTAGCGCTGGCATTTGGGCGTGAATATCTAAAGCGGTCGTGCAATCGGCTTGGGCGTCCCTGCCAAAACTCGAACATCGTTGGCGCAATTAGCCAACCGCCCCACGAGGGCGGGCGAGGAACATCTGAGCCATCAAACTGTTTGCGAAATTGCTCGAGCCGTTCGGTGAGCACCGAGCGATCGCTAATGACCTGCGACTGCGGAGAAGCCCATGCGCCCAGCTGAGATTCGCGAGGACGCGAGGCAAAGTACTCATCGCTTTGTTGCTGGGGCACCTGAACCACTTGCCCACGAACACGAACTTGGCGATGCAAGTCGAGCCATGCGAAAACTGCGGAAGCAACGGGATTCTTTTGCAGTTGTTCGCTTTTCTCGCTTGCATAATTTGTGTAAAAAACGATCCCCGTGTTGTCAACACCACGCGCCAACACGATGCGTGAGTCGGGCACTCCGTCAAGACCAATAGTTGAAATAGTCATTGCGTTTGGCTCGGTTACGCCCGCCTCGGCTGCCTGGTCGTACCACGCATGCCATTGAGTAAACGGATTGTCGTGCAGATCGCTGCGCTCGAGCCCGGCAGTTTCGTATTGAATGCGGCGATCCCGAAGAGACATGGCCGACGAAACTATTTGGCCGTGATGTGTGTGATGCCGCGCATGTACTTGTGCAACGCGTCGGGGACTTTTACCGAACCATCTGGTTGGCGATAGTTTTCAACGATTGCGGCCCACACTCGAGGCACGGCCAATGCCGAAGCGTTGAGCGTGTGTGCAATCTCGGTGCCTTTTTGCCCAGTGCGCTTGAAGCGAATATCTGCGCGACGAGCCTGATAGTCACTGAACCAACTGACTGAACTTACTTCTAGCCACGAATCGCAGCCGGGAACGTAGACCTCGACGTCGAAACTGCGGTGATGGCTTTGGCCTAAGTCACCCGTGCAAATTTCGATGATCCGATACGGCAAGCCAAGCCCCGCAATTGCGGATTCGACTCGACCAAGCAGTTCTTGCAACATTTCGGGTGCCTGCTCTGGCGTTGCGACGGAGAGAATTTCTACCTTGTCAAACTCGTGACTGCGCAACATGCCGCGTGTGTCTCGGCCAGCCGAGCCTGCCTCGCGTCGGTAACACGAAGTGTGGGCCATGTAACGCACGGGCAACTGAGCTTCGTCGAGTACTTCGCCAGCATGGATTGAAGTGAGTGAGGACTCGGCGGTGGGGATGCACCACAAGTCGTCACGTTCGATTGCGTATGCATCTTCGGCAAACTTTGGTAATTGGCCGGTTGCTGTAAGCGTTGCGGAAGTAACAAGTGATGGCGGGCGTATTTCCTCAAACGCATCGGCGTTGTGGTCGAGCGCGTACTGACAAAGAGCACGTGCCATGGTCGCACCAGCGCCGCGCTGCATGGTGAACATGGCGCCGCTGATTTTTACAGCGCGCTCGTTGTCGAGGATCCCCAACGCTGTTGCCGTTTCCCAATGCGGAACGCGGTGATGCTCACCAAATGACGCTGGCATGTTGATAGGGCCTTTGATCACCGGGTTATCGGCGTCGCTGGCTCCGTCGACCACGTCCGAGTGCACCACGTTTGGCAGGCGTAAGAGCACATCGCGCAGGCTTGCGTTCACGGTGTCGTACTCGGCAGCAAGCGACTGCTCTGTGTCGCCAAGCGACCGGCTTTGAGCCATGGCCGCCTCGGCTGCAGCGGTGTCGCCGGCCTTGCGCAATGCACCAACTTGCTTAGAAATGTCGTTGACCTGAGCCCTGGTGGCGTCGCGTTCGCTCGTGATGTCGCGCAGGCGAGCATCCAAACGATGTGCCTCGTCCAACTGGGTTAACAGTTCGGGTTTGTGCCGACGAGCCATCAGATTGCGGACCATCTCGGGGTCGTTGCGCAGAAGTCGTACGTCGATCACTGAACATTGAGGCTAGCGGTGGAGTACGCCGCGAGGGGTGTGGTTTGCCTACTGTTGCTCTGTGCGCACCAACGCCTCGAGCCACCCATACGCAGTTGAAGTGGAAGGGCTCGTCGTGCAGTACGACCAGATCACTGCAGTAAACAGCGTCTCTTTTGCCGCTAGAACGGGAAAGGTCACGGTCATTCTCGGCTCCAATGGCGCGGGCAAAACGTCCACGCTCGAGGTGTGCGAGGGCTTCCGTCGTCCAACTTCGGGCTCGGTGCGGGTGCTTGGTTTCGACCCCCTGCACGAACGTGGCGCGCTGAACCAACACATGGGCGTGATGCTGCAAGACGGTGGCGTCTACCCCAGCTCGCGTGTGGGTGAAGTAATCGATCATTACTGCGCGTTGTACGGCAACCGAATGGTGGCGAAGGATTTGGTTGAGCGCGTGGGCTTGACGCATCGTCAATCAAGCACCTGGAGGCGGCTCTCTGGCGGAGAAAAACAGCGCTTGTCACTTGCCCTGGCGCTTGCTGCGAAACCCGACATCGCATTCCTTGATGAACCGACGGCGGGTGTTGACGTTGAGGGACGAGAAATGATTAGGGATGTTGTGCGCGAACTCTCGTCGAGTGGCTGCACGGTAATCATGGCAACACACGAACTAGACGAGGCCGAGCGCTGCGCCGACGATGTGATTGTTTTTCATCAAGCAGCAATCGTCGCTAGCGGCACTTTGCAATCGTTGCGCCAGGGGCATGACGAAATTCGTTTTACAACGGAACGCGGCATAGACCCCGTTGCTCTTTCTGCCCACATCGGAACAACAGTTGTGCAGGACGGAGCCGACTATGTGGTTGCCGGGACAAGCGACGCAAGGATCATTGGATTGATTTCCGATTGGCTTGCCGAGCAACATCAAGGCTTGGACAATCTGCGCGCGGGTTCACAACGCCTTGAGGAAATTTTCCGTCGTCTGACACAGCGGAGCAAATCGTGAGCGTCTTACTTGCACAGCTGAAGTCTGAATTGCGTGTCATTGCGAGGAACGGCGAACAGTTGCTGGTGATCATTGGCATCCCAACAATTCTTCTGGTCTTTTTTAGTCAGGTAGATGTGCTTCCACGTGGCGATCAGAACGCGGTTGACTTCTTGTTGCCGGGGATACTTGCGCTAGCGGTGATGTCGACCGCGATGGTCAGTCTTGGAATTGCAACTGGGTTCGAGCGTTCCTACGGAGTGCTGAAGCGATTGGGTGCTACCCCGCTTGGCACTCAACGCCTTGTGCTTGCAAAATGCCTCGCCGTCGTGTTGGTCGAAGTGGTGCAGTTGCTGGTCTTGGTTGGCGTGGGATTGATCCTTGGCTGGCGCGGCGATTTAGGCGCTGTTGCGCCTGTAGTGGGCGCGGTCCTGCTTGGCACCCTTGCCTTTGCAGGCATTGGCCTTACTCTCGCCGGAACGCTGCGCGGCGAGGTCAACTTGGCGGCGCAAAACGGCTTGTATTTAGTGCTGCTGTTGATTGGCGGGATCATGTTCCCGCTCGACTCGCTGCCCAGTTGGTTGCAGACTCCCGCAGAACTTCTGCCATCTAGTGCACTCGCCGATGTGATGCGTGGTGCGCTCACCGATACATCTCTCAACGGCGGTGCCGCGTGGATTGTGCTGGCAGTGTGGGCGCTTGTTGCCCCAACAGCTGCCGCGAAACTCTTTCGCTGGCAGTAACTACTCGTTGATTGACTGCCTCGGCTCGGCCGGTGGAGTGGTTTTGTCGAACACCTCTTCAACATCGCCGAACGTTAACGGTTGTTCCGTGTAGCCCGCCTCCGAGAAGAAACCTCGAATGAAACGGCGAAAGAAGATGACCACGATGATCGACCAGAGGTACATTCCCCCAAATGTTTTCATCACTGCCCCGCCCAATTGCTGATCGGTTTGGACTGAAAGCCCCCATACTCGAACCGCGATGTCGTAGTGCTTATAGACGGCATCGTCGGCAAACGTAAGCCAGGCAGCAGGCACTGTAGGTATCACCGACATCAAGAAGAGATAAATCATCTTCCCGCCGTAGCCAATACGCAGCGATGGGTCTGGTGAACACACAGGCATCCACATCAGCAGCGCCGTCACTACAAGAATCACATGCAGTCCATAATGCAGCGGCCCATTGGAAACGCTTTGGTTAACAAGAGCCGGAATGTGCGTGACCATTACGACCAAGTTGAACAACACTCCTGCAACAGGAGCCCAAGCGAAATAGCGCATAACTTTGCGACCAGCACCGTCTCCGAAGATTGCGCGGAACAACCACTGGGGTGTGGCAATCAACATCAGAGGTGGAACAAAATACGCAAGCATCATGTGTTGCACCATGTGCACCGAGTACAGATACTCCTCGGAAATATCGTGTATCGGCCAGTCGGTTGCAATCCACATCAATGCTGCACCCACCGTGAAGGCGGTTATTTGTCGGCGAGTAACAATGACGCCCTTACCAACTGCTCGGGGGCCAATAACTCTGATGGCGTAGACATAGCTGCCAATGATCACTGACATGACCAACCACACTTCGACATGGCGCTGAAAGCGCCACGGGCTTGCAAACTCGGTGACTTCAGCCAGCATGTTCGGCCTGCCCCACTATTTCTTTCGGGTTGTTACGAAAAGAAGTGGAAGGTTGCTAGAGCCACGCAATACACGCCGATTGCAAGGATGAGGCCAGCGTAGAAAATCCAGCTGAACAATTTGTTATCGAACTTGAGGTGCATGAAGTAACTCACCACCATGATGAACTTGACGACCATCATGATCATCAGTGCTGGCATGAAAAGACGACCAAAGTCGACGTAGTACGTTGAAACTTCGAGCGCAGTAATCGCGGCCAAAATAAGCGCGATTCGCACATATCCGGCGTTGGACATGCCGTGCTCTTCGGTGTGGGTGGTGGTTTCTGTGCTCATGATCAGACCGGAATCAGATAGATAAGCGTGAAGATAATGATCCACACGATGTCGACGAAGTGCCAATACAAACCGAGCATCTCGATGGTTTCCGACTTGCTGCCCGGCACCTTGCTTCGCTTCATGATGCCAAGCGTCGACATCAACATGATGATGCCCACAGTTACGTGCACTCCGTGGAAACCCGTGAGTACGTAGAAGCTTGAGGTGAAAAGGCTGGTAGTGAAGCCCATTCCTTCGTTATAAAACGCTGTGAATTCGTATACCTGCCCACCAACGAATGTTGCGCCAAGTAGCGCAGTGACAGCAACCCATAGGTAGGTATTGCGATCATCGCCCTTGTGTGCTGCCGACACGCCGAGCACCATCGTGAGTGAGCTCATCAGCAATACGAAGCTGCTGACAGAGGTGAATGGAATATCAAACACCTGCATTGGGGTTGGGCCGGTGCCCACGCGTCCGCGATACAGCATGTATGTAGAGATCAGGCCACCGAACAACAAGCACTCTGAACCTAGGAACAACCACATGCCCAACTTGACGTTAGAGAGTCCCGTTGATGTTGTATGTGTATCGTGCGAAGCGACTGCGTGATCAGCTGACATGAGCAACCCCCATTGATGTACCAGATTCGGTTGGTGGGTCGATGTCGTCATCGGGTGCAGTTGATGGCTCGATTGCCCAACCATACGCACCGAACAAAATAACCACGGCGCCGAAGATGGCAACAGGAATTGAATAGATCACTCCGAAGGCAAGAACTGGCATACCAAGTGCAAGCACAATTGGCCAGTACGAAGGCGATGGCATATGGATATGCGCGTCGGCATTGTCTTCCAATTCCTTCAGCACTTCTTCAGCAGTCTTGACTTGTTGCATCACACCGTTGGCGTCTTCCTGATACTTGCGGTGGAAGAATTCGTCCAGGTGGTGCACGGTAGGAATGCTGTCGAAGTTGTGTTCTTTCGGCGGGTTGGAGGTCATCCACTCGAGGCTGCGCGCATTCCATGGATCAAGCGGTGCCACTTGGCCCTTGCGCGTTGTGATGACCACGTTGATGAGGAACAACAGAATTCCGAATGTCAACACCAGTGAGCCGATGGACGCAATGAGGTTCCAGAAACCCAAGTTGAAGAAGCCTTCACCTGCGCGCGCTTCAGTCCACTGGTACATACGGCGAGGTTGGCCTTGCAATCCAAGAATGTGCATTGGTCCGAATGTCATGTTCATACCAATGACCATGAACCAGAAGTTCCAGGAACCAAGACGTTCGTTGAGCAACTTGCCGAACACCTTCGGCCACCAGTAGTAGAAACCGGAGAACAAACCAAAGATTGCACCACCGAACAACACGTAATGGAAGTGAGCCACGATGTAGTACGTGTCCGTTTGTTGTGTATCGGACGGCGCAACCGAGTGAGTGACACCTGAGAGCCCACCAATGGTGAACAGCACGATGAGACCAATCGCGAATTTCATGGCCGCCGTGTAGACCAGCTTTCCGCCCCACAATGTGAGCGTCCAGTTGACGATTTTTACTCCGGTTGGAACCGCGATTGCCATGGTTGCAATTGAGAACACTGCAACAGATACGGGACCAAGGCCCGATGCGAACATGTGGTGGGCCCACACTCCCCAGCCCACGAAACCAATTGCCGCCCCCGAGAACACCACGAATGGATAACCAAACAATGGCTTGCGCGCAAATACGGGAAGAACTTCAGAGATGATGCCGAAGCTTGGAAGGATGAGGATGTACACCTCGGGGTGACCGAAGATCCAGAACAAGTGCTGCCACAAGAGCGGGTCGGCGCCGGCAGCGACATCGAAGAATGTTGCGCCGAAGTTGCGTTGGAATGAAAGCAAGAAGAGTGCGACGGTGATAACTGGCACTGCGAACAACAACAAGAACTGCACAACAAGCTGCAGCCAAGTGAATACAGGCATGCGCATGAGTTTCATGCCAGGTGCCCTCATGTTGAGCACCGTGGTGATCAAGTTGACCGCACCAGCCAACGATGAGATGCCGGTGATCTGCAAACCAAGTGCCCAGAAGTCAATTCCGTGACTTGGCGAAAACACAGGGCCAGAGTTTGGCGCGTACATGAACCAACCACCGTCGGCTGCGCCACCCAAGAACCACGAGAGGTTGATGAAAATGCCGCCAAACAGCAGCGCCCAGAAACTGAACGCGTTGATGCGAGGGAAGGCAACGTCGCGAGCGCCGATTTGCAGCGGAATGAAATAGTTGGCAAGGCCTGCAGCCATCGGCATCACGAACAAGAACACCATCGTCGTTGCGTGCATGGTGAACATCTGGTTGTACAAGTCGGCATTGAGCACCTTGCCATTTGGTGCTGCTAACTGCAAACGAATGAGCACCGCTTCAAGGCCGCCGACAATGAAAAAGAACAAGGCCGTTGCCATGTACATGATGCCGAGCTTTTTATGGTCGACAGTAAACAGCCATGCCTTCCAGCCACCAGTTGTTACTGGGCGTCGAAGCGTGCCGAGCGACGACGAAGGCGTTGCAGGCGCAATAACTGCTGGAGTTGTGGTGACACTTGGACGCTCGATGATGGCCATGTTGTTCTCCGGTTATTTCAGCGTCAATAGGTAGGCGACAAGTTTTTCAATATCAGATTCGGTCAGTCCGAGATTTGGCATTCCGCGGTACTTGCCGCCTGTGCTCGCAAGCAATGCAGGGTTGGCGTACATCGGCTTCATTGCTGGTGCATTTCGCAACCAACCACGCAAATCAGACTGGTTGAGGCAATCTTCGGAAACACCGGCAAGGTACTTGGCACCGAACGATGCACTGTCCGACTTCCACACTTCGTCGCGACATTCTGGCGTGACCAAATCGAACATTGCGCCAGCAAACGTGTTGCGGCTCATGAGATGAGAAAGGTTTGGTGCAGCGCCGGCAACCAAGTTCTCGTCTGGCGCTGCAATCACTGCGGTGCCGTCTGCGCGCTTCAGACCATTGACTTGATGGCAACGCACACACTGATTGAGGAAGACAGTTTCGCCCTCTTTGGCAAGCGTTGCTTCCATCGGTGATGCGTACGGCTTCAATTGGTTAGCAACCCACTTCGCAAAATCTTCTTTGCTTAACGCAATCGCTTCCATGCGCATGTTGGCATGAGAAAGACCACAGAACTCGGTGCATTGACCGGCGTAAATTCCCGGCTCGTCGGCTTCGATTCGGTTGAGGTGTACACGACCAGGCACAGCATCACGCTTGCCATTAAGCGATGGGATCCAATATGAGTGGATGACGTCGCGGCTTGTTTGACGCAACATCACTTTGGTGCCAACAGGGAAAACTATTTGGCCAGAAGTGATAATCGGTTGCGTAATGCCGTATTCGTTTTGCACTGGGTAGTCGTATTCCCACCACCACTGCTGTCCGGTGACATTGATAATCATCTCGGTGTCGTCGGTTTTGGCAAGATCGAACACGGTACGGAAAGTAAACACACCAACCACCGCGAGAATCAGTGCGGGAATGATGGTGAGAGTGATTTCAAGCGCAGGGTTTCCGTGTGTCTGATGTGGAATTGGCTGACCACGATCCTTGAACTTGATCACCGCGATAACAACAACGGCAAACACGATGACACCAATGATTCCTGCAACCGCAAAAACCGGTTTTTGCAGTGTGTCAATCTTTTGTG
>CAINLH010000012.1 GCA_903850275.1 uncultured Acidimicrobium sp. | reverse complement strand
TGGGTTGACGAAACCAGCAGCATCACCAATTGCTGCCCAACCCGGACCATGCCTTCGCACGCAACTCATTGGCAGTCGCCACGCTCGCGGCTTGTCGATGTACTCGCCGAGCGACCACGATTCTTTAACGAGCGACCGATATTGGTCGAGCAACGTATTGAGATTGAGTTTTTTAAAGCCCTTCATCGTGCTCAGTGCACCTACACCGATGTTGACGGTGCCATCGCCTGCGGGGAACATCCACCCGTACCCAGGAACAGGCGTGCCGTGTTCATCGCGCAAACTCAAACATGCTTCCAAATGCCGCTCGGCATGGCGAGGGCTTGGAACATACGCACGGATTGCAAGGCCAAAAGTTTCGTTTGGGTCGCGAACCGCGCCAAGCATTTTTGCAGCAGCACCTTGCGCACCAGATGCCAACACCACCAACGATGCTCGAATCTCCTCAGTGCCCACAACGACGCCAACCGCGCGACCGTCCTCGATAAGTGGAAGCGCCTCGCTCTCGAAGCGCACTTCTGCACCCGCGGCGATCGCTACATCAAGCAAGTGATTATCAAACCGATTGCGTGGCCACACACCACCATGATTTGGAAACCGGTCGGTTGTTGGCCAGGCCAACTCGCGCTGCTTCTTGCCCGCGATCATGCGCAAACCATCGATGCGATGCGCGATCGAATGATCTATTTGCAATTCGTTTAGCGCCGCAATTGCCCTGGGCGTAAGCCCGTCGCCGCATACCTTGTCACGACCGTATGGCGCTTTTTCGCAGAGCAACACCTGAAGCCCAGCACGCGCAGCAGCAATTGCCGTGGCCGAGCCGCCCGGCCCGCCACCAATAATTGCTACGTCATAATGCATAGGTATTGAGCCTGCCAGTGATGGCGCGCCGATGCCAAGCCGACAACGCCACGATGAGTGGGCCAGGTGGGGATTGAACCCACGACCAAGGGATTATGAGTCCCCTGCTCTGACCACTGAGCTACTGGCCCGCATACTCGCCTTGAATCTAGCAACCAGACCCGCGATTGGATCGGGCTAGTTTGATTTGGTCAGGAGGGCAATGAACGATCGCGAGTTGCAGGCTTGCAAAACTGCACGCACGTTGTCCTCGATGGCAGCACTCACAGCCGTGATTGCGACATTGATTCTGTCTCGGGTGCTTGATGTTCAATCGATGCATTGGCAGGTTGTCACAGCAACCGTTGCACTGGCAGCCGGAATCCCCCATGGCGCACTTGATCATCTTGTTGCCAGACCAGTTGGCGACGGGTCAACAATGTCGGGCTTTGTCGTGCGTTATGTTCTCACAGCCATCGTTGCTCTTGTTGCAATTTTGCTCTTCAATGTGATCGGTTTTGTTTTCGTTTTGGTGATGAGCGCAGTGCATTTCGGCACTGGGGATGCGGCATTTATTGCGGAGATAGACAAGCGAACTTCATCGCCAACGAAGCATCGCGCGTTGCCCTACGCCATTCCGGCGGGGCTTTTGCCCATTGTCATACCGTTGACAAAATCGACAAGCGAAAATGCATTAAATGAAATCAATACAAACATTGTGCGTTGGCACGGGGGTTTCGATAGCGCACTACTTATTGCAACCGCGTTGATATCGCTTGCTGCATTCATTGCCATTCTTGCAACAAAGCGCTACCGCGATGCAATCGACATAGTGCTTCTTGCGTTGCTGGGCGTCGTTGCACCTCCGCTGATTGCATTTGCGGTGTATTTCGGCTGTTGGCACGCAGTTCGCCACACTGCGCGATTAACGCTTGTGCTGCCTTCAAGCCAACACGCATTTACGCGCGGATCGACCACGAACGCATTTTGGTTGGCGGTAGCACCGGGGCTTCCGGCACTTGTTGGCGCCCTAGTTACAGCAGTTGCAATCGGTGCGTTTACGGACTTCGAGGG
>CAINLH010000011.1 GCA_903850275.1 uncultured Acidimicrobium sp. | reverse complement strand
GCATCGGCCACATCTTCTACAGCGCGTCGCAAGGTAAATGCGCCTTGCTCATCCAGCAAGCGAATGGCAACCTGCTTGTTGTTGCGTGACAATGCTGAAAGATTGTCGCCAAGTTCGCGCTCCACACCCTCGATGATCCGGTCGAGCGCACCATGCAAGGGAGGCAAACGAACACCAGCAACCGTCTCGCCTTCCCAGACGAGTGGAATGTCGCCGTTTTGGATTTCATTCACCGCAATCAGACGACCGCCTGTTGCCTTAAGTAGCGGCTGAACCGTTGCAATAACTGGGTGTTTCGACGCCATTACTTGGCACCCGCATCATCTTGTTGGCCAACGTCGAGGCTGACATACGTTGCACCATTGCCGTAGGCAGCGCGCATGAGGTCTGCCGTTACTGCAGGCAGCTGTTCGACGGAGACGACGAAAGACGAGCCGAATGGACCAAAGTCCACCACGATTCCATGCCCCTCTACAGCCGCAACTGCGGCCGTTACGTGAGCGCCGGGGGAACCCTCAATAAATGGCTCAATCGTGAACTCGACAATCAACATGAGGAACTCCCTTTCGTGGGTCTCATCGTAAACAACCACGAGCCCAAGCGACACCCCCGACCGAAAGTGCCTACCATTGCAGGATGGCAACCAAAGCAACGACCGAGCCGGCATCCGAGCGACACGGGGGCACTACGGGCCTCCTCGAGCAGTCGTCGGCAATGTTGGACGAGGCCCGAAGGCTCCGTCGCGAATTGCATACGTGGCCGGAAATTGGCCTTGATTTACCAAAAACCCGCGAGGCAGTGTTGCAGGCGCTTGAAGGCTTGCCGCTCGACATCACGCTGCACACCACCACAAGCGGAATTGCCGCGATGCTCACTGGAGACAAACCCGGCCCAACTGTGATGTTGCGCGGCGACATGGATGCGCTTCCCATGCCAGAAGACACCGGACTGGACTATTCATCGAAAGTAGAAAATGTCATGCACGCCTGCGGGCACGACACGCACGTTGCAATGTTGGCCGGTGCCGCTCGCATGTTGAGCGAACGCAAATCGGACTTAACAGGCCGAGTGCTGTTTATGTTTCAGCCAGGCGAAGAGGGCTACGGCGGCGCCGAATACATGCTGAACGAAGGCATCCTCAACGTTGGCGATGAATCGCCACTTGCTGCCGCTTACGCGCTGCACATTACTTCCTCGCTTCCATCTGGTTTTGTTGGAAGCAAGGGCGGCCCGATTATGGCGTCCAGCGATGTTGTGCAAATCGAAGTGACGGGCAAAGGTGGACACGCATCCGAACCGTTTCGCACACTCGATCCCATTCCTGTTGCTTGCGAAATAGTTCAAGCATTACAAATGTTCATTACTCGCAGAATAGAAATCTGGGACCCTGCGGTCATCACCATCACCAAACTGATTGCGGGAACCGCATCAAATGTCATTCCCGAAACAGCAAAAATTGAAGGAACCATTCGGGCAATGAGCGCGGCAACTCGAGCGAAGGTGCACGACGGAATTCGCCGAATCGCTGAGGGCATTGCCGAAACGCACGAGATGAGTGCGGAAGTAACTATCAAACTTGGTTATCCAGTCACAGTCAACGATGCGCCTTCGGCCGACTTTGCACTTGACATTGCAAAGGCAGTGAACGGTGACAAGAATGTTGCTCACATGCCAAACCCTGTGATGGGTGCAGAGGATTTCAGTTACGTTCTCGAGAAAGTACCTGGGGCAATGCTGTTTCTTGGCGGAACGCCGCAAGGCAAAGACCCTCGCACCGCAGCACCGAACCACTCGAATCGGGTGATGTTTGAAGAAGACGCGATGACAACAGGAATGGCGTTGTATTCGGCACTTGCGCTTCGCACACTTGGCCTCACGCTGAGCTAGATCGAAGAACATATTCATGGCACGCGGCACTTCTCCGTCATCAGCGCAAGGCAAGCGCCCTCTTGAGGGCGTTCGTGTGCTGGACTTTACGCGGGTGCTTTCCGGCCCACATGCAACGCGAATGCTTGCAGACCTTGGTGCTGAAGTAATCAAAGTTGAGCCACCAATGGGCGACTTGACACGTTTTGCTACCCCACGAATCAATTCGCAATCGTCCTATTTCACCCAGCAAAACGTGGGTAAAAAGAACATCTCGCTGGATATGACAAAGCCCGAGGCCGTAGAAATTCTGAAGCAACTTATCGCTCGCTGCGACGTGGTCATCGAGAATTTCAGGCCGGGAGTAATGAAGAAAATGGGTCTGGACTACGAAGCATTACGTTCCTCAAACCCACGATTGATCTACGCGTCCATTTCTGGTTACGGCGCAACTGGGCCGTGGGTTACTCGACGGGCATACGCACCTGTAGTCAACGCCGAAACAGGAATCACAAAGTTTCAGGGCGACGTAAGGGGCGGGAAATACGCCAATGACCCACACAGCCACGGCGACGTGTACACCGCGCTCGAGGCATCCGCTGCGGTTCTTGCAGCGTTGTATCAGCGCGAACACACGCAGTG
>CAINLH010000010.1 GCA_903850275.1 uncultured Acidimicrobium sp. | reverse complement strand
GCTCCGCCGCAACATACGCAAGTGGCTGAGTGAGGTCGTTAACAGCGGCGTGGATGCGCTCGATCGCTGCATCGTATGCAGCATCGATTTCAAGTGAGTTGCGATCGACAAGCGGAACGCTTTCTAAGACATACGCACGCTGACGCCAATGGTCAAACGCAACCAGCGAACCGATCATGCTGACGACAGCATCGGGAAACTCGTGAACATCGCGGGGAGCATTTGGAAGGTTTTCTATTTCGCGGACAATGTCGTAGCCCAGGAAGCCCATGAGGCCGCCTTGCAACGGAGGCAACTCCTCCATTACTGGTGCCTTATATATAGACAACAACGACTCCATCGCGCCGAGCATGCCATGGTCGAGGTCAATGTCCTCTGGCACGGCCCCCGAGACGACCATGTTTCCATTGCGCATTTGCAGCGTTGCTAATGCGTTACGACCAACGAATGAGTATCGGCTCCAACTGCCCCCGTGCTCGACCGACTCGAGCAAGAACCCAGGCTTGTCCCCCACCAACTTCATGTATGCAGCAACGGGGGTCTCTACGTCGGCCAAAATTTCTGTCCATACGGGAACAACGGTGAAGTTGACGGAGAGAAAATGGAAATCTTGGCGTGATGGAAAGATTTGCATTAGCGGCCCTGTCGCGATGCACGCAGCACCAAGCGCAGCGCCGTGTTCACGCCGCGCTCGGCTTCATAGATTGCGGTCAATAAGTCGTCGCCGGCATCGGCGTTGTTTGGGTCGCGGATTGCCATGGCTCGCGACTGCGCAAGTGCGCTGAGCCTTTCGCGCGAGCGCTCCAGCGTGTCGACAAGAGCAGAAAGCTCGGCCCGAGTGCTGGCGGTGTTCCCGGAAATGTCAGCAGGCATCGCTGCATCTTAGACGCGAGGCTTGCACGTTGTGCTGACGAATAAACCAGACAAATGACAAAGGCCCCGTGAGGGGCCCTTGGCACGCGATCTCAGGCGGCGGACCCGAGACCAGCACCGCGCGAAAGCGAAACGCCTCGCGCGAGTGCACAATGTAACGGCTTATCGAGCTTTTTTTGCTGCAGGCTTTTTAGAACCTGCTGATTTTGCCATTTTGGATCTTGGAAGCTCGGACGATGGACAAATGTCGGCAAACTCGCATACTTGGCACTGCGGCTTCTTCGCATCGCACACGCGCCTACCGTGCAAGATCAATCGAAGTCCGAATCCGCCCCATTCCTGCGGTGGGAACATTGCGTTGAGCGCATATTCCACTTTCACTGGGTCTTCCTCTTTGGTTAACCCAAGCCTTCGCGATAAGCGTCCAACGTGCGTGTCTACCGCCAAGCCAGGCAAGTCGAAGACCACGCTTCGCAACACATTGGCGGTTTTGCGCCCAACTCCGGGCAACGTAACAAGATCCTCAATTGCAGTTGGAACTTCGCCGCCGAATCTGTCGACAACACCGCGTGCCATACCGATGAGATTCTTTGCCTTTGTTTGGTAAAACCCCGTGGAGCGGACCAGTTCCTCCACTCTCTCAACATTGGCAACAGAGAGTTTCTCGGCGGTAGGAAATTCTGCGAATAGGGCTGGCGTCACCATGTTTACGCGCGCATCTGTGCATTGCGCCGAAAGAATTGTTGCTGCAAGCAACTGAAATGCGCTGTCATGTGTGAGCTCGCAAATTGCTTCTGGGTAGATCACCTTCAGCCGCTTCAACACCTCTGTTGCGCGATCGGCAATTTTCTTGTTCACCTTTACTGTTGCCACAGGTGCGAACACTAGTCATCCAGCACGGATATCCTGACACCCATGTCACTCACCATTCTTCAGCGCCGAGCAGGTGCCGAGCTGGCTGAGGCAATGGCCGACATCGATTCGCTACTGGAAGCCGTAGAGCGCGCAGATGGACAACGACCTCTTTCCGACCACATGTGGCTTGATCTGCGCCAGGGCGGCCGCCCAGGGTTTGCTGGTTTGCTCGGCGTACAAGACGACCACGACCACCTCGTTGCGTACTGTCAAGTTTCGCGTGGCAACGAATCTTGGTCGCTCGACTTGGTAGTTCACCCGCATCATCGATACGAGATGACCACCATTGGCCCCGAAATGTTACGCGCTGCAATCGACATCATCCGGGCTGAAGGTGGCGGCCATGTTCACTGGTGGGTATTTGAACCAACCCCGACATACGCAAGTCTTGCTGCCGACATTGGTTTGTCGCCAGGACGAACCATGCTGCAGTTGCGCGTGCAATTGCCGCTCGCTCATTCAACCGACATTGAAACTTGTGCCTTCCGAGTTGGCACAGACGAAGCCCAATGGCTGGAAGTAAACAACCGCGCGTTTGCCGACCACCCCGAGCAAGGCCATTGGTCCACCGAAACACTTGCCTCTCGTTTTGCAACTAGATGGTTCAACCCCAAAGGCTTGTTGCTGCATCACGAAAATGACCAACTCGCTGGATTCTGCTGGACCAAACTTCACACAGACACCACACCGCATCTAGGTGAAATTTACGTCATTGCCGTAGACCCGAATTTTGCTCGGCGCGGTTTAGGGCGCGCCTTGACCATTGCAGGACTGCAGCACCTCTCGGCCGAAGGCGCACCTGTTGGCATGTTGTATGTAGCAGCCGACAATCTGGCGGCGCTTTCGCTTTATCGTTCACTTGGGTTTACAACGCACCATACCCAACGAGCCTTTGTCGGTGACGTCCAGTAGTTTTGGACCATGACTAACACCCAACAGCAAACTGCTCTACCGCGCTGGTCTGTAGCAGACGTCCATCAATCATTTGATGCGCGCTCATTTACCGACGCAATGGAGTCTGCAGGCGCTGGCGTAACTCGGCTCGAGGCTTTGTTTGAAGAACTCAACGTGCGCGCCATTACTCCCCGCCCGGTGCAGTCAGCGGATGGTAAAGCCGCCGATTCTGTAATCAGCACTTTCAATACCGTTGTCGAAGCTCAAGAGATTCTTGGTGCTTACATCTATGCAACTGTGAGTACCGACTCGCGCAATGAACGCGCGCAAGGTTTGCTGAGTGAAATGGAAACACTCGATGCACGAGTTTCTCCGTTGCTCGCCCGCCTTGCCGACTGGGTGGCTGCATTGGGCACCGAGCAGCTGGCAACAGTAAGTACCGAGGCCCGCGATCACTTGGGCCCTCTCGAGCGTTTGCAAGCACGCGCCGAACATCAAATGTCCGAAGTTGAAGAAGGTCTCTATTCCGAGCTTGGCACCACTGGCTCTTCCGCATGGGGACGCCTACAGGGCGACCTGACATCCCAACTGAGCACCGAAGTACACCTTCCGACGGGAACAAAGACAATGCCGATGGCAGCGGTTCGCGGTCTTTCAACCGATTCAGACTTGAACGTGCGCAAAGCCGCATACGAAGCCGAGATGCGCGCTTGGCCAACTATTGCGGTGGCATGTGCGGCCGCGATGAACAGCATCAAAGGTGAAGCCAACGTAGTTAATCGCAGGCGCAAGTGGAAGCAACCACTGGATGCATCGCTGTATTCCAACAACGTGAGCCTTGAAACGTTCAATGCCATGCAGTCGGCCGTGCACGCATCACTCCCCGACTTCCGCCGCTGGATGCGCGTAAAGGCAAAACTCGTTGGTGACACCAACGGGCTTTCCTGGTGGAACCTTTCCGCGCCGCTCAGCATCTCGCCTGGGCCGATTTCTTGGGATCAAGGTATCTCATTAGTAAAAGGTGCCTTCGCGAGTTACAGCGATCGACTTTCACACCTTGTTGATCGATCAATTAACGAACAGTGGCTCGATGCCGAACCTCGTGAAGGCAAAGTTGGCGGCGCATTTTGCATGTCATTCGTTGACGACCGCTCGCTTGTACTGCTGAACTGGAGCGGCAGCGTCGACTCGGCGCAAGTTACCGCGCACGAACTAGGGCACGCTTACCACAACACCCAATTGGCGCATCGCACCGCCCTACAAAAGCGACTGCCCATGGCACTTGCAGAGACCGCGAGTATTTTCTGCGAGACGCTCGTTGTTGAGGAAGGTCTTTCTCGCTTGCAGGGCGACGACCGCTTAGCGCTACTGGACGTAGACCTCATCGGTGCAAACCAAGTAGTCGTCGATATCCACAGTCGTTTCCTGTTTGAGACCGAAGTGTTTGCCCGTCGACAGAAGCGCACCCTCGGTGTGAGCGAACTGAATGAGATCATGCTCTCTGCGCAACGCGATGCATACGGCGACGGCCTTGACCAAACAACCGCTCACCCCCACATGTGGGTTTTGAAACCCCACTACTACGGCAGCCATTTTTATAACTGGCCATATACCTACGGTTTGCTGTTCGGGCTGGGCTTATATGCGCAGTATCAACTGGATCCAGAGAAGTTTCGAGATGGATATGACGACGTGCTTTCAAGGGCTGGCATGGACACCGCCGAGCAGTTGGGACAGGCCTTCGGCATCGACGTGACATCCGAATCGTTCTGGACAGCAAGCCTTGATGTGCTGCGTGCTCGAATGCGGAATTACGAACAATTGGCTCAGCCACACTTGCAATAACCAAGGATCTACTGTCACCACCTCTAGCCTGTAGGTCATGACAAGTCTTTACGATGCAACTCGTGAGGACATCGAAGTACTGCTTGAAGACCAGCCCGCATTCCGGATTACACAAATCTGGGACGGCCTATACAAGCAATTGCTAGAACCCGAGAAAATTCTCACGCTTCCTGCCGCGCTTCGTACCCAAATGACCGAAATGTTGCCAACGGCGCTCAACTCCGTTACAACAAGCATCAGCGACAAGGGCGACACCGTCAAGTTCCTGTGGTCGCTTGTCAATGGCGGACACCCCATCGAAACCGTGTTGATGCACTATCGCGACCGCGCGACAGTGTGTGTCAGCACTCAAGCAGGTTGTGCAATGGCCTGTGGATTCTGCGCAACAGGCCAAGCAGGTTTTAGCCGACATCTCACAACCGGCGAGATTGTGGAACAAGTTGTGCGTGCCGCGCGAGAAAGCGCAAAACGCAAACAACGACTTGCCAACGTTGTGTTCATGGGCATGGGCGAACCGCTTGCCAACGAGGCAGCCGTGTGGGGTGCCGTTGAACGTCTTCACGCCGACATTGGCCTGTCTGCGCGAAACCTCACCATCTCTACAGTTGGCATCGTGCCTGGCATTCGCACACTTGCCGACCGTCCGCTTCCCGTCAACTTGGCTGTCTCGCTCCATGCCGCACGCGACTCGCTGCGGGATGAACTTGTACCAATCAACAAGCGCTATCCGCTAGCCGACTTGGTGCAGGCCTGTGCCGACTATCTGCTGAAAAAGAATCGTCGTGTCAGTTTCGAGTGGGCCATGATCGACGGCATCAACGATCAGCCACAAGACGCCCGCGAACTAGCCCGCTTGTGCAAGCGGTTGCGCCCAGCCGCACACGTCAACCTCATTCCTCTCAACCCCACGCCAGGCTGGCCCACAAAGGGCACCTCCCCCGAGGGAGTCCGCGAGTTTGCCCGACAACTTGAAGATTTGGGTGTCAACGTAACCATTCGTCGCAACCGTGGCACCGACATCGATGCCGCATGCGGACAGCTTGCTGCAGGTCAGCCAATCAAACTTGGCGCACGCCGAGTAGTGACCGCAGAATAAACCGATTACAACGTTTGCAACAAGCGTTGTTGCCCGCGCGTTATCTGATCAGCCAACAAACGCTCCAGCACGCCACCAGTAAACAATGTGCCGCCGTAATGCAGGTGCACCGCAACGGTTGAACCTTCGCCCTTTGGTGAAATGTCGGCGGTAAGCACCCAAGCGGAATGACTTCGACCATCAAGTTCTTTGCGCTCGAACACCACTCGCGAGCCAGCATCGTTCACTGTCCGTACCATTCTCAGGTTTTTGGAACGCGCGAACGGGCCAACCTTGCCGCGCAACTGCACATTCCACACTGGATCCCCACCAATTGATTGGTTGTCGGCTTCTGCCCGATAAACAATGTCGAGCCATTGCGTATAAGCAGACAGGTCGCTCATTGCCAGGTGGAGGCGCGCACAATCGACTGGGGCATCAAGCGATGCGTAAACATCCATAACAGATTAAGGAATATCGTTTTCGTTAAACGGTTCGCGCTCTAATTCGTCGTCGGTTACTTCTGGCTTTGGCCTTGGCGCAGAAAATGTGTCGTCCATTCCGAAAGCCCTACTCATCAATTTGCCCTTCGGACGAAGAATGCCGCCAAGGTCATCGGTGTGATCGAAAGAAGGTTTCCATTGCATGGCCTGAGTTTCCTCTAAGCCATCGTCGCGAACTTCCCACTCATCAACTTGCGCTGGAGCAAGTGCACGCGCAGGCGGAGTTGGAGCAGGTGCAGGCGGAGTTGGAGCAGGTGCAGGCGGAGTTGGAGCAGGTGCAGGCGGAGTTGGAGCAGGCTCTTGCGCAACTTCACGATCAAACAATTTTGGACGCACCGCATCTCCGCGAGATTTACGTCGTTGGCCCGAAGCAGGCGTGGCGTCACGCTGCACCTTTACTGGCGCCGGTGGCCTGAACAAACGTGGCACACTTTCGCGCCGATCATCAATCGACCAACCCCTCGGCACGCTCAACATATCGGCGTGCTTCATACACAAACAGTTGCGACGTTCGTTTCCAACCGGTGCGTAATTCTCGAGCGTTACCAAAAGAGCCTGAGCATTCATCGAATACTCAACCGTGGCAATCTCTCGGCACAGTGGGCGCTCACAATGTTGGGGCACCCTCAAAGACTAACCCTCGTGGGCGATATGGGCCTCGATCCCACGACTTCCACGATGTGAACGTGGCGCTCTTCCGACTGAGCTAACCGCCCGAGGCTGATTAGGTTACACGCCCCTGCTATTTGGGAACAACGCAGGCAGTGCCCATCCCTTGTCGATCACGATACGACTCCTGGTCAGACGGACACACCATGTCAAAACCGACAAGTTGGCTGACAACGCCATAGTGCTCCAATGCGCAGTCCACTTCGCTCACCGCACTGTTTTCATCTACAACAACGCACGAACCGCTTTGTATCAGACCATCAGGCCCGCTCACCACGGCGGGGCCGCTTAGAGCATTGAGCACTAGTACCACGACAACACCAACAACTATGAACGTGAGCACCATGCGCCACGGAAACTGCGCGTGCTCGTATTGAGGTTGCGGCTGAGCTGGGCTACTTGCAGGATTGGTTGCGCCCATTGCCTTGCGAGAAATGTCGTACAACTTTCGCAGTTCGTTATCCGACAACACCGACCATGCCTCGGAAATTGCAGCCATCTCAGAAGATGCGGTGTCGCTCAAAGTAGTTGCAGTGTCGGGATGCACGCGACGAACAGCATTGCGGTACGCATCACGGATTTGACTATCGGTTGCGGTTTCGGCGACGCCGAGAACTTTGTAATACGTCATATCAGTAGCCCAATGTAGGGTCGACCACGCCCAGCAAAGGCTGTCCTGCAGCAAACAATTTCACGTTTGCAGTAATTCGTTGCCCAAACAGCGCAGGAACCATGTCGGCGGTATTACCAACATGAGGCGTAATAACGCAGTTATCGAACGACCACAACGGATGACCTGGCGGAAGTGGTTCTGGGTCGGTGACATCGAGAGCAGCGCCCCCAATGACGTTGTTTTCGAGAGCCCAGACAAGCGCATCGGTATCGATGTGTTTGCCACGACCCACGTTTACTATCCATGCGTGTGGCGACATCGCTTCAAGCTCGGCTCGGCCAATCATCGCCGTAGTTTCTTCTGTCAATGCCATAGCCATCACTACCGCATCAGCGTCGGTTAACGCGTCCACCAAATGTTCGGAATCCACAACAGTCGCGACACCGCGCATCGGTTGAATATGCCTGCGTACAACAGTGATGTGACAATCGAACGGTTGCAGCATGTCGATAATCGTTTGGGCAATGCCACCACCACCGAGAACGGTTACTCGGCTGCCAATGATGGTTCGGCCGGCATCTTCGGACCATTGCTTTTTGCGGGCGTAACCATAGGTGTAGCGCATTCCGCCAAGCAACAAAGCAATGGCAAGTTCGGCCACCGGGCCCGAATAGACACCACCCTTCGCACTCGTCCAGAGGCGATCATCCGAAATGTATGGCAGATAATCCTCGATACCGGCATAAGGAAGCTGCACCCACTCAATGTTCGGATGTTTGCTCAATACTTCGCCAAGCGCGCCTGACTGCTGATAATCGACCCAGATCAATCCGTTGGCATCGGCAATGTCAACAACCTCGCAACCTCCAGCTACTACTGCGTCGAATGCCCAGCGTGGCGAGCCGAGAGGACCAACTGCAATACGCGCAGGGCGCGGCGAATTCATGCCGACTTGGTGAGACTGCGGCGCTTCGGCTTTGCTGCAGACGTTTTTGCTGCTTCCTTGCGCATGCCCGCAATGGTGCCCGACAGCAGAACCGCAACGCTGATGAAAAGGATCATGCTGGCAAGCACATTGATCTGAGGAGGGATACGAACGCGGGCTGCTCCGTAGATTTGCAACGGAAACGTCACCACGTTGCCCGAGTTGAAGAACGTAATGATGAAGTCGTCGATGGACAGAGCAAAGGCCAGCAATGATGCGGCGAGGATGCCAGGCAAGATAAGCGGCAGTGTCACCTTCATAAAAGTACGCATTGGTGAGGCACCAAGGTCTTGCGCGGCTTGCTCGAGCGTCCAGTCGAAACCTCTGATTCGAGCGCGAACAGTGAGAGCAACGAAACTGACTTGGAACATGATGTGGGCAATGACGATGGTGGTAAAACCAAAGTCGATGAAATTTTGACCAAGGAACAAGGTTGCTAG
>CAINLH010000009.1 GCA_903850275.1 uncultured Acidimicrobium sp. | reverse complement strand
GGCATTCTCCCGACTTCGCACACAGGCGGTTACTGCCGGAAACGTGATGGGCTAACCTTTCACGCATGCAAACAACGCTGCAGCAATTGCTTGCAACATCTTCGGTACTCTTGGCGGATGGCGCCACGGGCACCAACTATTTCATGATGGGCCTCTCATCGGGAGAGCCCCCAGAGTTTTGGATTACCGACCACCCAGAGCGCGTTACATTGCTCCATCAGCAATTCGTCGATGCGGGTGCCGACATCATTCTCACCAACACCTTTGGCTGCAACTGGCATCGTCTGAAGTTGCATAATGCCCAATCGCGCGTGCACGAGTTGGCAAGTGGTGCAGCCCGTTTGGCGCGCCGAGTTGCCGATGCATCAGCAAGGCCAGTAGTAGTCGCCGGTTCAGTCGGCCCTACAGGCGAGTTGTTCGAACCGCTTGGCGCTCTCACTGAGGCCGACGCCATCGACTCGTTTGCCGAGCAGATTCGTGGGCTACAAGACGGCGGGGCAGACGTTGTCTGGATCGAGACCATGTCGGCTCCAGAAGAGATTCGCGCAGCTGCCAAAGCAGCCATTCTTGTGGGGATGCCTTACGCCGCAACTATGTCGTTTGATACCGCGGGTCGCACCATGATGGGAATCATGCCGGATGCGCTTGAACAAATCTTTGAGGGTCTTGAACCGCAACCACTTGCGATCGGCGCAAACTGTGGCGTTGGGGCATCCGACATCTTGGTTTCCATTTCGCAAATGAGCGCTTTCGCCACACCCGTGGTGTCAAAGGGCAACTGCGGCATTCCAAAATTTGAGGGGACCAACATCAAATATTCGGGCACTCCCGAACTGATGCATACCTATGCCGCAATGGCAGCCGACGCGGGCGCCCGCATTGTGGGCGGGTGCTGCGGCACTTCCCCCGAGCACCTGACGGCAATGCGTCGGTCAATTGACGATCGAGTGCCTGCTCCGGCACCGACCACCGCTGAGATCATCGAAAAAATTGGGCCACTGACAAACTCGGTGCCAGGTCAGGCGGATACGTCCGAGCGAGATGCCCGCAGACGCCGACAACGCTGAACAATATATTGCTCAGAGATGAACAGTCTGCTATGTTGACCTTGTTGGGCGGGGGTCCAACAGCGGACAACATTCCGCTTTAAAGATTGGGGTGAATCAATGGAAGAACATGATGATTTCATTGTCGAGGTTTCGCGTAGAAATTTCGTCAAAGGTACCGGAGCATTGGCGGCCGGTATTGGCTTAGCGGGTTTTAGCTCGGTTGGTGCGTACGCCGCACCAATGGCGCCTAAGAAAGGCGGAACGCTCAAAGTCGGCATCGTCGGCGGAACTGACGACATCATTGACGCGCAATACCTGTTCAAACTTGCAGACGTTCTACGTCTCAACATCGGCTGGGAAGCCTTGATGAACTATGACGACAAATTCAAGCCGTCAACCGAGCATGGCCTTGCTGAATCTGTGGAAGTCAAGAGCCTCACTAAATACGTGATCAAGATGAAGAAGGGCGTCGAGTTCCATAACGGAAAGACGATGAACATGGACGATGTCATCTATTCCTGGCAGCGCATGGTCGACCCAGCACTTCCAGGCACAAAAGCACTTGCACAATATCTCAGCCCAACAGGTGTGAAGAAGCTTGATGCCAATACCGTTGAGATGAATCTTCTGCAGCCCAATGCCGATTGGCTTACAACGCTGTCGCAGTACGCATGCACAGTGGTTCCTGTGGGATACACGCGAACTGGCCCGCAAGTGGGTACTGGCCCATACAAGCTGAAGAGCTTTACGCCGGGAGTGGAAAGCACTCACGTTCGTCACGCCAACTATTGGGATTCGGGAAAGCCCTACTTGGACGGCGTCCGCGTCATTAACTTCAGCAGCACAGACGCGTTGGTAAACGCTTTAGTGGCTGGTCAGGTTGATGCGGCAATTGGTGTACCGGCTTCACTGGTGCCAGTCGTGAAGAAAAACAAGAAATTAAATGTTCTTTCAACCTCTGCCGGAAAGATTGCACCAATCGTGTTGCCGATTGATGAGGCTCCATTCAATGACAAGCGCGTGCGCCAGGCACTGCGAATGATCATCGATCGTAAGAAGATCATCAAGCAGGCACTCAGCGGCCAAGGGACCGTTTCTAACGACGATTTTAGTCCGATCGACCCGAACTACAACGCAAACGGTTATGTCGCAAAACAAGACGTTGCCGGCGCATTGGCGTTGTTGAAGGCGGCCGGCTATTCCAAGACAAATCCACTCAAGTTCACATTGTGGACAGGCAGTGACAACTTCCCAGAAGTGGCAAAATCCTTTGCCGAGCAGGTCAATTCACTTTCGGGTGGAGTTGCCAAAATTGAAGTTGGGATTCCTGCCGACTTTTGGGACACCAAGTACATGGCCAAGAATGTTGGTGCTTACACCACATATTGGAACCCGAAGCCATATTTGGTTCAGGCTGGCCAGATGCTCGACGTTTACGACGAAACTCACCTCGCGCCAAAGGGAACGAATAACCCTTACCGCAAGTGGTACGAGCAAGCAATTGCAGAACCGGATGCTGCAAAGCGTCGTGAATTGATCAAGAAGATGCAGGCGTACCATAACGAAAATGGTGGGTATATCATTCCGTTCTTCTTGAACGTAATTGATGCCCATTCCACCAAGGTGCAGGGTCTTGTAGAACGACCTGCCTCGTTGAACCTTGATACGTTCGGCAGGCACTTCAAGAATGTGTGGCTGGCGTAATAGCCAACACATTCAGATTTATTGAAATACACCTCGATATTTAGATGGGTATCTTCAAGTTTGTGTTGAGGCGCCTAGCCTTCGG
>CAINLH010000008.1 GCA_903850275.1 uncultured Acidimicrobium sp. | reverse complement strand
TCCTTGACCGTGCCGATGAAAACGTCACCAATTGATGCGTAACGACGGCGCGTACCACCGAGCACCTTGATGCACAGCACTTCTTTTGCGCCGCTGTTGTCGGCAACGCGAAGACGGGATTCTTGCTGAATCATTTTGCACGCTCCAAAACTTCGATCAGGCGCCAACGCTTCTGCTTCGACATTGGGCGGGTTTCCATGACGCGAACGCGGTCGCCGATTTTGGCGTCGTTTGTTTCGTCGTGGGCGTAGAGCTTCTTGGTACGAGCAACGAACTTGGAGTAACGCGGGTGGCGCACTCGCTCGACGATTGAAATAACAATCGTCTTGTTCATCTTGTTCGACACGACAACGCCTTCGCGCACCTTGCGGGCGTTACGAACGGCATCTTCGGCTGTCGATGAGGTTGTAGTTGTTTCAGTCATGATCTATTACTTCCCCGCTGCTTCGGCTGCAGCAATTTCTTGCTGACGAATAAGCGTGTTGATACGAGCGATTTGACGACGCACTTTGCCCATCTCGGCGGTGTTGTCGAGCTGGCCAGTTGCGTTACGGAAGCGCAAGTTCAGTGCTTCCTGCTTGGACGAACGAAGCTCTTCCACCAAAGTGGCGAGATCCATTTCGCGGAGTTCTGCGAGTTCACGTGCCATGTCAGATTGCCTCCTCGCGGCTAATGACGCGGGCCTTGATCGGCAGTTTCTGTACTGCGCGGTCGAGGGCCTGGTGTGCTGTCGCAGCATTTGGGTACGACAGTTCGAACATGATGCGACCTGGCTTAACCACGGCTACCCACAACTCTGGGTTTCCTTTTCCGGAACCCATGCGAGTTTCGGCTGGCTTCTTGGTCACAGACTTGTCTGGGAAAATGTTGATCCACACTTTTCCACCACGCTTAATGTGACGCGTCATGGCAATACGTGCGGCTTCAATCTGACGTGCAGTAATCCAGCCTGGCTCCAAAGCTTGGATGCCGTACTCGCCGAATGCGAGTTCGTTTCCACCCTTGCTCACGCCACCCGTGCGACCACGGTGCTGCTTACGGTGTTTAACTTTGCGAGGCGACAACATGGTTTAGTCCTCCCGACCGAACTTCGGCGTCTCGTGGGCATCCACGATCCGACGCTGGATGTCTTCTTCTTCTGCCAACAAACGCTCGAACTCTGGGTCGGCTTCTTTAACCAACGGAGTGATTGGAGCATCTTCGATATCGGCAACACGTGGGCCTGCAGAGGTAACCACTTTGAGTGTTGCTTCCGAGTGACCAGATGTCTGACCAACTGCCATTGCTGCTTCACGCGCAATGCGGTCGTCGCTTTGGCTCTTGTACGGAAGAATTTCGCCCTTGTACAACCAAACTTTGACGCCAATGCGGCCGGCAGAAGTTGCTGCTTCACGGAATCCGTAGTCGATGTCGGCACGCAGTGTGTGCAATGGAACGCGACCTTCGCGGTACCACTCGGTGCGGCACATTTCTGCGCCACCCAAACGACCTGAACACTGAATTCGAATGCCCTCTGCGCCGTACTTCTGTGCGTTTTGCACAGCGCGCTTCATTGCGCGACGGAAGGCAATGCGGTTGATCAACTGATCGGCAACGCCTTGGGCTACCAACGCGGCATCCAATTCGGCTTGCTTGATCTCGGTGATGTTGAGCTGCACCTTGTTGTTGCCGGTCATGGCGGTGAGGCCTGCGCGCAACTCGTCGGCCTTTGCTCCCTTACGACCAATCACGATGCCCGGACGAGCAGTGTGAATGTCGATTCGCAATTTGTCGCGTGTGCGCTCAATTTCGATGCGGCTTACTGCTGCATCGGAAAGCTGCACCGTGAGGTACTCGCGGATCTTCCAGTCTTCGGTGAGGTAATGACGGTATTCCTTGGTGCTGAACCAGCGACTCTTCCAGTCGGTGGTGATTCCCAAGCGGAATCCGTACGGGTTGATCTTCTGGCCCATTAGTTCTCCTCACCAGATTCGGTGGTGGTATCAGTCGTTTCGACGGCTTCTTCGGTTGCTGGCTTTTCCGTGCGTGCACGGCTAGCTGCAACACGCGACGAACGGCTTGCTGTTTTCACATTGCCCTTCGCCTCGATGCTTTGTTCACGAACCGCAAGCGCCCTATCGGACATCGTCTCGACGACGATGGTGATGTGGCACGAACGCTTCAAGATTTGGCCGGCGCGACCCTTTGCGCGGGGACGGAAACGCTTCATCGTCGGACCTTCGTCAGCGAAGCATGCCTTCACGAACAAGTCGTTGGCATCTTTGTTGTCGTTGTTCACTGCGTTAGCAACTGCTGATGCCAGCAATTTGCGCACGTCGTGTGCCGAGTCGCGCTGAATGAGCGAAAGTAGATCGTCGGCTTCTTTTACTTCTTTGCCGCGAATGTGGTTGAGCACGACGCGAACTTTGGATGCCGACATGCGGACATTCATTGCCTTGGCACGCGTGCCGGAAGAAACGCCAACCTTGTTGGTGGCTTCGTTGAGCTTTGGACCGGTCATGACTTAGCCGCCGCTGCTGCTGCTTTTTCCTGCGATGCGTGGAATTTGAAGGTACGTGTTGGTGAGAACTCGCCCAACTTGTGACCAACCATTGATTCGCTCACGTATACGGGAACGTGCTTGCGTCCGTCGTGAACGGCAAACGTGTGGCCGATCATGTCTGGAATGATGGTGCTGCGACGCGACCAAGTCTTGATGACTTTGCGCTCACCGCTCTCGTTCATGGCATCCAACTTCTTGAGCAAATGCTCATCGACGAATGCACCCTTTTTAAGACTGCGCGACATGTGTTAAGCCCGGCCCTTTCCTGAACGACGACGGCGAACAATGAGTGATTGTGACGACTTGTTTTTGTTGCGGGTACGGCGCTCTGGCTTACCCCATGGCGACACTGGTGGACGTCCACCGGATGTCTTACCTTCACCACCACCGAGTGGGTGGTCGACTGGGTTCATTACAACACCGCGCGATTGTGGGCGAACGCCCTTCCAACGGTTACGGCCTGCTTTACCAATCTTGATGAGTTCGTGCTCGGCGTTTCCAACTTCGCCAACCGTTGCACGGCAGTCGAGAGGAACACGGCGCATTTCGCTGGATGGCATACGCAATGTTGCATAGACGCCTTCCTTAGCAACCAACTGAACAGCCATACCGGCCGAACGAGCAACGCGGCCACCTTGGCCTGGGCGAAGTTCGATGTTGTGCACGACGGTACCTACTGGCATGTAACGAAGTGGCAATGCATTGCCCACTTTGATGTCGGCCTTCGGGCCGCTCTGCAGACGCATGCCAACTTCAAGACCCTTCGGGGCCAAGATGTACGACTTGCTTCCGTCTTCGTAATGCAACAGCGCGATACGACATGTGCGGTTCGGGTCGTACTCGATGGCAGCGACCTTTGCTTCGTACTCGTCGGTGACGCGCTTGAAGTCGATGAGGCGGTACTGCTGCTTGTGTCCGCCACCTTGGTGACGTGAAGTGACGCGACCGTAGGCGTTGCGGCCACCGGCAGATGTCTTTTTCGTGAGCAGCGACTTTTCAGGCGTGCTCTTAGTGATGTCAGCGAAGTCGGACACCGTCTGGAAACGGCGGCCCGGGCTGGTTGGTTTGCGTTTGCGAATACCCATGTTCGTCCTTTTTCAGCTCGTTCTAGTTCTCGAACAGCGGGATTTCATTGCCCGCTGCGAGGGTGACGATGGCCCGTTTGGTGTCTGGGCGCTGACCACGGCGATTGGTGCCGCGAGTCTGGCGCATTTTGCCACGACGGTTGAGAGTGTTGACGCGCGTGACCTTGACATTCCAAATGGTCTCGATGGCGTCGTGAATTTCTGGCTTGCTGGCGTCTGGGTGTACTTCAAATGTGTACGTTCCCTTGTCCATCAGCGAATAGCTTTTTTCCGAAATGATCGGACGCAAGATGATGTCGCGTGGGTCTTTCACTTTGCGGCCTCCTTGACCTTTGGCAAGCTGCTCTGTGTAAATACGAGCCAGTCGTTGCACAACACGTCGTATGCGTTGAGCTCGCCGGTCTCGACAACCTGCACCTTGGTGAGGTTGCGGAACGACTTCGCTGCATTGACATCCGTGCGATCGATAACGATCATGATCTTTCCGTCGATGCCAAGCGAGTTGAGCAACAACGAAGCATCTTTAGTGCTTGGCTTGTCGAACGAAAACTTGTCGACGACAACAACTTTGTTGTCGAGCGCGCGGTCGGACAATGCCGAGCGAAGCGCCAACGCAATCATTTTCTTTGGTGTGCGCTGCGAGTATTTGCGTGGCTTCGGGCCAAGAGCAACTGCACCACCGCTGAAGTGTGGAGCGCGGATCGAACCCTGACGAGCGTTACCCGTGCCCTTCTGGCCGAATGGCTTGATGCCACCACCGCGAACTTCTGAACGAGTTTTGGTGCTCTGTGTTCCGGAGCGACGGTGTGCCAACTGTGCGGTGACAACTTGGTGCATCACTGAAACGTTTGGCTCGATACCGAAAATTGATTCTGGCAATGTTGCCGAACCGGTTTTAGGAACCGAAGGAGAAGTTGTTTTAGCTGCAGCCTTTTTTGCGGCAGGCTTTGCAGCAGCTTTCGTTGCTGTTTTCTTCGCAACTTTCTTTGCTGCTTTCTTCACTGGTTTTGCTGATGCCATCGCGTTACTTTCCCTTCACCGCGTTGCGCACAATCACGACGCCGCCGTTTGGACCAGGCACTGAGCCCTTAACCAACAACAAGCCACGCTCGAGATCGGCCTGGACTACTTCAAGATTCAAAGTGGTTGTCTGCTGATGACCCATGTGGCCAGCCATGCGCAAACCTTTGAATACACGACCTGGAAATGAACACGAGCCGATGGAACCAGGAGCACGGTGGTGCTTGTGGTTACCGTGGCTGGCGCCCTGACCGCGGAAGTTGTGGCGCTTCATACCGCCAGCAAAACCTTTACCGCGGCTAACGGCAGTGACATCCACGCGCTCGCCAGCAACAAGGGTGTCGACGGCAATTTCTTGGCCGACAGCAAAACCATCAACCGAATCGAGACGAAGCTCGACGAGGCGACGACCTGCTGCAACACTTGCCGCAGCGAAGTGACC
>CAINLH010000007.1 GCA_903850275.1 uncultured Acidimicrobium sp. | reverse complement strand
GTTGCTCCAACCCCACGTTCTCTCGGCCGATAAACATGTTGCGCGTTGCATGCGCTTCAGCTAACCCACACAAGGTTGCAGAGATATTCGATCTCATGGGCGGCATTATCCACTTGCAGCCACGCCCGGAAGGCCTTGCTGATGTTGTTGAAGACGCAGACACACTCGTTGGCAACGCCCGATTAAAAGCAATAGCGGTCTGCGATGCAACGGGCATGCCGGCGCTCGCCGATGATACGGGTTTGGAAGTGGATGCTCTCGATGGGGCGCCAGGCGTGCGAACCGCGCGGTTTGCCGGCGAGCATGCAACAGATGCCGACAATAGGCAAAAAATGTTGCGAGAAATATCAGGCAAAGAACGCACATGCAGATTTCGAACCGTTGCATTGTTGCGGTTTCCCGACGGCAGGGAACTGATTGCCGAGGGTGTCTGCGAGGGGACGCTTTCGCTAGAGGAAATTGGTGAAAGAGGTTTCGGCTACGACCCGTTGTTCATTGCAACAGACGGGGACGGGCGCACGTTTGCTCAAATGTCGGTGGAAGAAAAACACGCACTTTCACACAGAGGAAAGGCATTCCGCGCTCTCGCGGAAATGTTGTAGTTGGCTACCAGCCGCGTAAGTCAATTTCCCAACGCTCAACGATTGCATCGCCACTAGTTATCCAGGCAACATCGTGCATGGCAACGGTCGGGTCGATGTGGGCCGGTGTAACGCGAATTCTTGTTCCAACTTTCGGAGGCTCGCCGTCATTGGGTGAAAAAGTGGTGTGCTCGTCGGAGCAGAACCACACCGCGTGGCCATCAATTGTTGGATTGCCGTGATCCATGCCGAGCGACTTCAAACCAACATCGATTACTGCCCACTTGGCCGAGGAAGAAATAACTGTGCCAACAACCCATGCGGCTTGATTGAACGGCGAACTTAGTTGTGCGTATTGAGTATCCATCAATGAGTATGAACCGGCTTGGATCTCGGTGACTCCGGTGTTGGCGTGCATGTTGTACGTGCCTGTGCCGCCGGCAGAAATAATGTCTCCGCCAACGTCTCTTGCAGCGTCACGGAGTAGCGCCATGCATGCTTCTACTTTTTCTAATTTTTCACTTTCCGTAGTCACCATCATCAGGTGCCCTTCGTAGCCCATTACGCCGCGAACGATTAAGCCAAGCGCGCGGGCTTTGTCGGCAAGGGCGCCAGCATGCTGTGGCGCAATTCCGCAACGAGGCAACCCAACGTTGACATCAATCATCACATGATTGATTCCTGCGCGGTGTGCGGCTTGCAGGGTTTCGTCGGAGTCGATTGCGACGGTGATCATTGCGCTGTCTTGCAGCGCGGCCATGGATGCCAAACGATCATGATCAACCGTTTCGTTTGCAAGTAACAAATCTTGTCCAAGCCCGGCTTGCGCCATCCCCACCATTTCGCGCGGCGTTGCGCAAGTAAATGATGTGTGTCCAACGCGAACTTGTTCGCGTGCAAGCGATGTGCATTTGGTCGCCTTCATGTGTGGGCGAAGGCGAGTGCCCGGTATCAGGCTGGCCATCTTCTGGACGTTGCCTCGCAGCAGGTCTAGGTCGAAGACGAGTGCAGGGGTCTGTAGATCGCTAATGGTGTTTGGCGAAGAACCCATGGTGCCGACGGAGAGACTCGAACTCTCACTGACAGCATCCTAAGTGCTGTGCCTCTGCCATTGGGCTACGTCGGCTAATGACCATCAGGGTAGTGGTATTGCCTCCAAACTTGACAGAATGTAAAGCGTGAACCCAACAGCTACCGCCTCTCAAGACATTCAAGCGCTCCAAAGTCAGCTCGGCTTAGCCGACACGATCGTTGATGAGGGGGCTCTGGCGGAGAGCATTCGTAAATGTGCAGCAAACAATGTGGTGTTGCCCACGTTTGCTCAACTTGCCAACCCGGCGCTCATTGCAAAAGACGTGGCGAATGGGGTGGACAAAAACTCTCCCGACGCTCGCAACTTGTTTCGAGTGCATTGGTTTAACGATTTGGCCGGCAACCGAGTCGACGTGCCCGATCACGTAGTTCTTCCAAAATCTCTCACCGGTGTCGACAGCCCAATCATCGTCATGTTCGGCGATCGTTTCCCCATGATCACCGCGCACAAAGTTTTGGCGGCGTATTCGTGCCTCGCGCCACGCGTGATCACCGGCCAATTCAACCCAACAGCGCAACGCGCAGTGTGGCCTTCGACTGGCAACTATGCGCGCGGTGGCGTGGCCATCAGCAAAATCATGGGCGCACGCGGCGTTGCCGTATTGCCGGCTGGAATGTCGCAAGAACGTTTTGATTGGCTCGACAAGTGGACGAGTGATCCGAGCGACATCATTCGCACACCAGGAACAGAAAGCAATGTGAAAGAAATTTATGACGCTTGCAATGAAATGCAAAAAGACGTCAAGAATTTCATTTTCAATCAGTTCTGCGAGTTTGGCAATTACCTCGGTCACTACGAAGTAACAGGCACTGCGCTGTCGTCCGTGTACGAGCATGTTGCAAAAACAAGCAACAATCCGAACATGCGACTTGCTGCATTTACGTCTGCCACTGGCTCGGCAGGAACTATTGGCGCAGGCGACAGCCTGAAAGATAGGTACGGGACGAAGATCGTTGCAGTGGAGGCGCTCGAATGCCCAACCATGCTCGAGAACGGTTTTGGTGAACACAACATTCAGGGCATCGGCGACAAGCACATTCCGCTCATTCACAACGTCATGAACACCGACGTGGTGGCTGCGGTTTCCGATCGTGCCACCGACGAACTGGACGTGTTGTTTAACACGAAAGCCGGTCGCGATTATTTGGTGCAACGCAAACATGTTCCGCAGCACGTTGTCGACACCTTGCCGCACTTCGGGTTTTCGTCAATCTGCAACACGATCGCCGCAATCAAAACGGCCAAGTTGCTTAATCTTGGGCCGGACGACGCACTGATCACTATTGCGACCGATGGCGCCGACCTCTACCCGAGCGAGCGCGTGAAGACAATGGCGCGTCGATTCAACAACTCATTTGGAGAAGTTGAGGCAGCAGAAGTGTTTGCCGAGCATTTGGGCACGGTGCAGACCGACAGCATGATTGATTGCAGCGCTCAGGATCGCAACCGAATTTTCAACCTCGGCTATTACACCTGGGTCGAGCAGCAGGGCACACCGCTTTCGGTATTCGAGGCGCGTCGCTCGCAGTCTTTCTGGCGCAATTTGCGTTCGCACGTTCCAGTTTGGGACGCGATGATTACCGAGTTCAACGAACGCGTTGCTCGGGCAAAGTAGCTTGCGTTTCGCATGACCATTGTTTCTGTTGGTAAGGAAATATGGAAATGCGCGGCATGCGGCGAGCAAGTTTCGGTAACCGAGCCGTTGTCGTGGCGTTGCCCTCGCTCGAAGGAAGACGACCGGCATCACGTGCTTTTACTCGAGCAACCTTTGGCTCCGCTGCGGGGTACGGGCGAGGCAAACCCGTTTCTTGCGTTCCGCAAGTATTTGGCTTGGGATTCCTTTGCACAGTCGCTTGGGCTGAGCGATGCCGATCGTGTGTCGATTATTGAAACATCAGATGCCGCAATTACTTCGGTGGATGGCACTGGATTCCACACCACACCGTTCGGGCGTAACGATGCGTTGTCCGACGCACTTGGGTTCAATGCAAACGGCGGCGTGTGGATAAAAGACGAGACAGAAAGTGTTGGCGGTTCACATAAGGCACGCCACATTTACACCGAGTTATTGCACCTGCTTGCACTGGAGCGATCGGGTCAGGCGCCTTGGGTCGAGCGCCCGCCGCTGGCCATTGCCTCATGTGGCAATGCAGCATTCGCTGCGTCAACTCTTGCGCACTCTGTGCAATGGCCCATCAAAGTATTTGTGCCCGATCTTGTTGCAACTGAACTGACCGACTTACTGCAATCGGTGAACGCAGAAATAGTTCGCTGCCCACGTTTATCAACCGACCCGCCGGGCGACCCAACGGTGCATCGATTCCGCGAAGCCGTGAAGTCTGGCGCAATCCCATTCGGTGTGCAGGGCACCGAGAACGCATGGTGTTTAGACGGTGGTCGCACTATTGGTTGGGAAATTGCCGACGCACAGGAACGCGAGAGCGGCCCACCACTCGACAGGCTGTTTGTGCAAGTCGGCGGCGGAGCGTTTGCTGCCTGTCTGGCGACTGGTGTTTATGCGGGTGGTTTACGCCCGGCGCTTCATGCTGTACAAACCGCTGGCTGCGCACCTTTGCAACGTGCATGGGAAAACGCAGGTGCCGGAGGCGGCACGCGCAACGCGGGTGGTCGATGGTCCGAATGTATGTGGCCCTGGGAAAACGTGCAGTCTTCACTTGCCGACGGAATTCTTGATGACGAGACATACGACTGGGTTGGCGTGTGCAACGCAATGGCAGATAGTGGGGGCTCGCCGATCGTGTGCTCGGAACAGCACATTGTCGATGCTTACGCACTTGCTCACAAAGTGACCACCATCAATGTCAGCCCAACTGGCTCGGCCGGGCTTGCCGGAGTGTTGGCGATGCGGCCGAATATTGCAGATGACGAGCGAGTGGTCGTTATCTTCAGCGGGGTGCGGCGGCAATTTATGCCACTCCCAAAGTGATTCCCATCACGGCATGGCCAACAAATCGGGTAGTAGCCTGACCGCATGACGTTTGATCCAGCAATGACGAATCTGCACGTGCCCGCAGTCAATCTTGAAGGTGGCGCCGAATCACAGAGCAATATTTTCTTGCGCCTTTTGAAGAGTCGCGTGATCATGTTGGGAAGCGATGTCAATGATGACGTTGCAAACCAGATTTGTGCGCAGCTGTTGTTTTTGGAAGGCGAAGACCCGAAGTCGGATGTGTGGCTATATATCAATAGCCCCGGCGGGTCGATCACTGCAGGAATGGCAATTTACGACACGATGCAATTCATTAGTTGCGACGTTGCAACGGTGTGTCTCGGATTGGCAGCTTCCATGGGTCAGTTCTTGCTCACCGCGGGCACTGCGGGCAAGCGCTACACGCTGCCTAACGCTCGCATCATGATGCATCAACCGCTTGCAGGTTTGCGTGGTCAGGCTTCCGACATCGCGATTCAAGCAGAACAACTCGCATTTACGAAGCACCGCATGGCAGAACTCACCGCGTTCCACTCGGGGCAAAAGATCGAACAGATTCAGGCCGACTCCGAGCGCGACCGTTGGTTCACGCCCGCTCTGGCCAAAGAATATGGTCTCGTCGACAAAGTGATTGTGAAGCGCGGCGAAATTCGCTGATTGCGCTACGGCGCACTCGGCGCAATGCCGAGAGATAAATCAACTCCGCACGTAGCAAGCACCCAGGCAGAAGACGCGAGCGCATCTTTTTCGCTGGAATATGTCAGTTCCACCAAAGTTTGAACGCTTTCAGGGTCGGCAGCATCAACATCGCGAGCGGCGCGCATTAGCGCGGTAAGTGAGTTGAACTCCTTTTCAATTTCCAGTGGGGCAACGTCGAGCAGTCTTTCGTAGCGCTTCACTGCATCCGAGATTTGTTCGTCGGTTGCGGGGAGATCGGCAATTTCAGGAAGTTCATCTGCAAGTTGTCGACAGAAGTTTGTTGCAGTTCGGGCAGGGGAGGAACAAGCGCCAACGAGCACAATGCATGCCGAGGCGCCGGCAATTCGTAAAAGTTGTTGCTGCCAGGCCATTCCTCCATTCTCTCAGGAATGAGCAGGCGGATGGTGGGATTGCTGGTACTTCCATCTGTTCAACCTGCCGTACACATCATCGTTATGGCATTTGCTTCAGTTCGTTCAGCAACATTGTTTGGGGTGCAAGGCTGCCCTGTTGATATTGAAATTCATGTTGGCATGGGGTTGCCTGGTTTCACCATTGTCGGCCAACCAGATGAAGCGTGCCGCGAATCTCGCGATCGTGTTCGTGCTGCATTGTTGTCGTGCGATCTTCCGTGGCCCAATAAGCGCATCACTGTCAATTTGGCAACAGCAGTGCACGAGCGCAAAGGAGGAGCGGGTCTTGATGCCGCGATTGCCATTGGCTTGCTGGTGGTGCAAGAGGTAATTCCTGCCGAAGCCATTGCGCATTTGGCTTTCGTCGCAGAACTTGGGTTAGACGGCACGTTGCGCAATGTTGCCGGCATTGTCCCACTCGTCGCATCAATTACCGATCGCGCAGTTGTTGTGTCCCGACAATGCGAGCACGAGGCGCGCATTGCCACGCGAAATGATGTTGTTGCCGTGTCGACACTTGCCGAATTGGTGCAATGTATTTCGGGGGAGCAGCAATGGGTGCGCAATACATCAACGCCTCTAGTTGTCGCAGTTGCCGACGAACCCGACATGTGTGATGTGCGCGGCCAGATGGCTGCTCGTCAGGCTCTCGAAATTGCCGCGGCGGGTGCGCATCACTTGTTGTTTGTTGGCCCACCCGGTGCCGGCAAGTCGATGCTTGCCAAACGACTTCCGGGTATTTTGCCTCCGCTGGAAGCGCAGGATGCGGTGACGACCACCATCGTGCATTCCGCTGCACACGAAAAATTGCCACCGAACGGCATTGTTATTACTCCGCCGTTTCGGGCTCCGCATCACTCCACTTCGCTCGTTGCAATGGTTGGAGGCGGAAGCGCTGCTATGCGCCCTGGCGAAATCTCGATGGCTACAAATGGTGTTTTGTTTTTAGACGAACTTGGCGAATTTGCGCCAACAGTGTTGGACGCGTTGCGACAACCGTTGGAAGATGGGGTGGTGCGCCTTGCTCGGGCAAAGTCATCGGTCACCATGCCGGCCAAATTTTTGTTGGTTGCAGCAACCAACCCATGTCCGTGTGGCGAAGGTGCGCCGGGTGTTTGTGTCTGCGATGAGCGAGCTAAACAGCGATACCTAAAACGTTTCTCTGGCCCGTTGCTAGATCGTTTCGATTTGCGTGTTGCTGTAATGCGGCCGCAAGCCGATGAAATGTTGTCTACAACTCTTTCCGAGTCGTCGTCCCTTATTGCTAAACGTGTAGCACTTGCACGTTCGGTTGCAATCGAAAGAAACGCGTGTTTGAACTCGGCATTGAACGCCGAGTTACTCGAGGCATTTGCTCCGTTATCAAATGAAGCAAAGGCACTGCTCCGCCATCAACTTGAGCGTGGTCGGTTGTCGGGCAGGGGTTATCACCGAGTGAGGCGCGTCGCAAGAACCATTGCCGACTTGCGGGGTGACATTGGCCAGATCGAGGAGGCTCACATTGCCGCGGCACTTGCATTGCGGGTTGGTGTGCACCCACAATTCACCGGAGATCGCACATGACCACAACCGAAATCGCTGGCACGAACCTGCATCTCGACGACGAATGCATCTTTGCTGCTGCACTGTGTGCATTGCCCAAAATGGCTCCAAAGCGTCTCAAGCAATTGCTCGCTCATGGTTTGCCAAGCAGTGTGTGGAATGACGTACGCAACGAAGCTCCCGGGGCCGACCACATCGAACGTACGGCCAAGAAAATGCAAACGGCGAACATGGGCGCAACGTTCATCGGTCATCATTCGTATCCGCAGTTGTTGCTCGACGACGCCACATCGCCAGCGGTGTTGTTTTGGCAAGGAAGTTTGGCTGCACTCGATCAGCGGCGAATCGGAATTGTTGGCACCCGGGCCGCAACTGCGGCAGGCCGATACATGGCTTCACATTTAGCGTTTGATTTGGCCGAACATGGTGTTTCCACCGTCTCGGGGCTTGCCCGCGGTATCGATGCGTGGGCACACAAAGGTGTTTTCACTGCGTGCGAGCGTGGGGTCGCACGTCCGCAACGGCGTTCTCAATCTGTTGCAGCAATCGGCCTCCCCATTGGTGTGGTTGCTTCCGGTCTCGACGTCGTCTATCCACGAGAAAATGCAGATCTATGGAAGTTCGTGGGAGAGCAAGGTTTGCTGCTGAGCGAGTCACCACCTGGCACCATGCCCGAGGCTTTTCGTTTCCCCATGCGTAATCGCATACTTGCGGCACTCAGCGAGGTGCTTGTTGTCGTCGAATCAAGAACAAGTGGTGGTTCGATGATCACTGTTGAAGAGGCACAAAAACGCGACATCACTGTGATGGCGGTTCCGGGTTCGCCACGCAACACGTCATCGGCCGGAACCAACCTGCTCCTGCAACAAGGTTGCGCTCCAGTTGTTGATGTGCAAGATGTTTTGGTCGCGCTCGGCCTCGACAGTCGCGGCCGTCATCCCCGAGTATTCGATGTTCGGCGGCATCCCAATGCCCACGACGTGGCAGTGCTCAATGCAATGTGTGGTGAGGCGCTCACGCTCGATCAGGTATTAATGCGCACCCAAGGAGACTTGGTCGCAACCGCGCTTGCGCTTGGTCGATTGGAATCTGATGGCTGGGTTGTAAACAACTCGGGATGGTGGGAGGTGCTCGGTGCGCTTCCCGCGGCAGGGTACGGTGAAAGCAGCCGCTAATTATTGAGCGCGGCCGTTGGAGAAGAGCCAAATGGAAACCGATGCGTGGCGAATTCAGCAATTCGGCGTCTCGCTAACTGCTGCATCTCCTCACACCGTCTCGGCCTATCTCAGCGATGTCAATTTGTTTATCGAATGGGTGGGCCGCCAAAGCATTGTCACTCCGGATGTAGTAACCAAAGACGTAGTCCGGCAGTACATCGGTTTTCTCACCACGATGAAGATGGCTAAGCGCACAACGGGTCGCAAGCTTGCTGCGTTGCGCAGGTACTTCGGGTGGTTGGCAAGAAACCAACAAATTTCGGTTGACCCGACAATTGGTGTGCGCACCCCAAGCGACACTGGTCGTCTACCTAAGGTGCTTACCAACGAGCAACTTGGTGCTTTGCTCCATACTGACGACACTGATCAACCAGATTGGAAAATTGCTCGCGATACAGCGGTCATCGAACTGTTGTACGGAAGCGGCCTTCGTGTGAGCGAACTCTGTTCCCTTGATATCGACAGCATCAACGTCAAGCAACTTGCCGTTTCTGTCATGGGTAAGGGTGGCAAGGAACGACGTGTGCCTGTGGGCGAGCCGTCACTCGTTGCATTGAAACAGTGGGTGGCGTTGCGGTCGGAAGTGGTTACCAATGCGTCGACCGTTGCGCTGTTCGTCAATTCGCGTGGCACTCGGCTGGGAACCCGCGATGTACGACGCATCATCGACGCGCGGTCTCTCGCGCCCACGCATCCGCATGCATTACGCCACACGTATGCCACTCATTTGCTGGACAACGGCGCCGACCTACGCGCGGTGCAGGAACTGCTTGGCCACGCCGATGTGGCAACAACTCAGCGATATACGCATGTCAGCAAAGAGCGCCTGAAGTCGGCCTATGGGACGTCTCATCCACGGGCCTGATTCAGAGGGCATAATAAGCAGGCATGAATGCTCTGCCAGTTCGCCTGACAATTGACAAGGCGTGGCAGCAGTGGCACGAGGATAAAGACCCGATCGCTCGAGAGTGGCTGGTGGTGCACTACGCATCGCTCATCAAGTTCGTGGCCGGTCGTCTTGCCGCGGGTTTGCCAAAGCGTGTGGACACCGGCGATCTCATTTCCGCCGGCGTGTTTGGGCTGATGAATGCGATAGATCGTTTCGATCCACTGCAGGGCTTCACGTTTGAAACGTATGCCGTTCCGCGAATCAGGGGAGCAATACTCGACAGTCTGCGCGCGCTTGATTGGGTTCCGCGCTCAGTTCGTTCTCACTCTCGCGCAATTGAAACAGCCATTGCCGAACTGGAGCATTCGCTGCAACGCGCACCGAGTGATGAAGAAATTGCCGCAAAGCTTGAGATCAGCGATGAAGAGTTTCAGAAACGTTTGGCCAATATCGCGGCCAGTTCGGTTGGTCCACTAGACCACATAGTCGCCGACAGCACACCGACAAGTACACATTCGGATATGCACAAAGCAACAAGCCCCGATGCGGTTGTCGAAGCAGAAGAATTGCGCAAAGTGATGCGCCAGGAAATAAAAAAGCTTCCCGATCGTGAGCGAACTGTGTTGGTGTTGTACTACGAGGAAAACCTCACACTGGGCGAAATTGGGGAAGTGCTTGGCGTAACCGAGAGTCGGGTTTCTCAGATACATACCAAGGCAGTGTTGCAGTTGCGTTCGCGCATGCATCTTGCCGATGTTGTCTAATCGTTTTTCACTCAATTTCCCGCCGTGGTTGATATTGGCGGTGTGTTTGGTATTTGCTCAAACTCCTCAGGCATGCTCGCTCTCGCTGCCAACGCATCTCGAAGTAATTGACGATTTTCGCGCACCGAATTGTGTCTGGTGCGAAGGTAACAGGGGCATCGAATACCGGCCGAGCCCCGGCGGTTCGGTTGCTTCGGTTGTCGACGGAGTGGTGAGTTTCGTTGGCATGGTTGCCAACACCATGTATGTAGTGGTGCGCACAGAAGGTGGTCTGTTGGTTACCCATGGCCGGTTGCGTTCGGCACAGGTGGCATTGGGCGAGTCGGTTCTGGTCGGTCAGGGCCTGGGCACTGCCGGAACGACCCTGTATATAGGTGTTCGTAGGGGTAGCAACTACCTCAACCCGTCAACCTGCACTCGGCGGGTGCGGGCGGTGTTGCTCTAGAGCCCTGCCGATACACTCACAGCGGTCACAAATCCGTGTCCAGCAATGAAAATATGTGAGTCCCACCCTGTGGTCGCTTCGGCGCAAGGGCCTCATGTTCGTTAACCACAGGAGAGGAGAGAGTTATGTCAATCGTCAGCATGCGCCAAATGCTTGAAGCAGGCGTTCACTTCGGTCACCAGACCCATCGCTGGAACCCACGAATGAAGCGTTTCATTTTTGGAGAGCGAAACGGTATCTACATCATCGATCTCGAGCAAACGCTCGATCGCGTAGAGACGTCATACAAGTTTGTTCGCGACATGGTTGCAAACGGTGGAAGCATTTTGTTCATCGGCACCAAGAAGCAAGCGCAAGATCCAATCAAGTTCTTCGCTGAGAAGTGCGGAATGCCGTACATCAACGAGCGTTGGTTGGGCGGCATGCTCACCAACTTCGACACCATTGCCAAGCGTGTAAGCAAAATGCAGGACTACGAGCGCATGCGCGACACTGGCGAGTTTGAATTGATGCCAAAGAAGGAAGCATTGCTCATTTCTCGCGAGCTCGAAAAATTGCAGAAGAACTTGTCGGGCATTCGCAACATGTCCCGCCTCCCAACGGCAGTTTTCATTCTTGACACCGTGAAGGAAAGCATTGCTGTTACCGAAGCCAACAAGCTTGGGCTTCCAGTCATTGCTGTCGTCGACACCAACGTCAACCCAGACCTCATCACCTACCCAATTCCTGGCAACGATGACGCCATCAGGGCCAACGAATTGATGTGCCGCATGATTTGCGAAGCAGTGACTGAAGGTCGCTTCATCGCAGAAAAGACAACCGGCCGCGCATCGGCTCCATCTTCGGCACCTGCAGCACCCGTGGCTCGCAACGCTGCAGAACAAGCCGAGTTTGAGCTTCAGCAAGAAGCCGCACGCAAGGCCGCCACAGAAGCACAAGCCGCCCGCGATGCACGCGTTGCATCGGCTGGCGAAGCAACCCCGGAGGCGTAAGCAACATGTCGTTCACAGCAAAAGATGTTCAGGCACTTCGCCAATCAAGTGGCGCGGGAATGATGGATTGCAAAAAAGCTCTTGAAGAAAACGGTGGCGACATCGAGGCCGCCAAGCAGTGGTTGCGCGAGAAGGGCTTGGCCGCAAGTGCCAAGCGTGACGACCGCGACAGTGCGCAGGGCATTGTTGCCTTGCAGATCAAGGGCAATGTTGGTGCAATCGTCAAACTGAAGTGCGAAACCGACTTTGTTGCTGCAAGCGAGCACTTTCTTGCCGAGTCAACAGCGCTAGTCGAGCTCGTCATTGCTAAGGGTGAAGCCGCAGTTGCCGAACGCTCCGCACAACTTGAAGACTTGAAGATTCTGTTGAAGGAAAAAATCGAACTCGGAGACATCGTGCGGTTCGAAGCCGCTAGTGGCAACGTGCTCGATTCCTACATTCACATCCAGGGTGGACGTGGCGTCAACGGTGTTCTTGTTGAAATGAGTGGTGCAACGCAGGAACTCGCACACGACATCGCCGTTCACATCGCCTTTGCACGGCCAAAGTATTTGCAAAAGTCCGATGTCCCAGAGTCGGTCATCGCAGCCGAGCGGGCAACGCTCGAAACGGTTACCCGCAACGAGGGTAAGCCGGAAGCCGCCATCGGCAAGATCGTGGATGGCCGAGTGCAGGGCTTTTTCAAGGACATTGCATTGCTCGAGCAGCCTTATGCCAAGGACGACAAGCAATCCGTTGCCCAAATCATTGGCAAGGCAACCATCGTTCGCTTCTCGCAAGTCGAAATCGGTTAGGTTCAACGCTTAGATATGTCATCCAAAGTCAACCCGCAGGCGCGCTGGAGTCGCATCGTCCTGAAGTTGTCTGGTGAAGCGTTGGCAGAAAAAACTGGATTCGGTCTCGACAGCGACGTGCTGCATCAAGTTGCTACCGAGCTTTTTGAAACACGTCAAGAGCTTGGTGTCGACATCGCGGTCGTTGTCGGTGGTGGCAACTTCTGGCGTGGACTTAAGGGTGCAGGGCAAGGCATGGATCAGGCGCAAGCCGACTACATGGGAATGCTCGCAACCGTGATGAACGCTCTGGCATTCCAAGACGCGCTCGAACGAGTTGGGCAGTCTTCGCGTGTGATGTCCGCAGTAGAGATGCCGAAAGTCGCCGAGCCATATATTCGTCGCCGCGCAGAACGCCACCTAGAAAAGGGACGCGTTGTTATTTTGGCCGGTGGCACAGGCAATCCATTTTTCACCACCGATACCGCCGCGGCTTTGCGTGCTGCAGAGATTTCGGCGCAAGCCATTTTGAAGGGAACGCACTCTGGTGTCGATGGTGTGTACACCGCCGACCCGAAACTCGACCCGACAGCCACCAAGTACACGCACATTTCTCATCTTGATGTGATCAATAAGGGCCTCAAAGTCATGGACTCCACGGCAATCACCTTTTGCCGAGACAACAACTTGCCAATCGTTGTGTTCAACCTGCTCGAGCGTGGAAACGTCAAGTCCATACTCAGGGGCAACGAAATAGGTACGCTGGTTGGGTGATTGAAGAGACCCTGCTAGAGGCCATGGATAAAATGGCCAAAGCGTTAGAGCATGTTCAGGGCCAGTTCCTCGGTGTTCGCACCGGTCGGGCCAATTCCTCCTTGGTAGACAAACTGCCTGTTGATTACTACGGGTCAGTGGTTCCTTTGCAGCAACTCGCCACATTCCAGGTTCCCGAAGCACGAATGTTGATTATCAAGCCCCACGATCGTGGCGCCATTGGCGCAATCGAAAAAGCAATTCAGGGGAGCGACTTAGGCGTTACGCCGGGCAATGACGGCGTCGTCATCAGGCTCTCGTTTCCAATGCTTACCGAGGAGCGCCGTAAGGAATACGTGAAGGTTGTGAAGAACATGGCGGAAGACGGACGCATTGCATTGCGTAACGTTCGTCGTGATGCGCGCAAGGTGCTTGAAACTTCAGAGAAGGCCGGCGATATTTCAAAAGATGATCTTGAGCGCGCAGAAAAAGAACTTGAGAAGATGACCCACGAAAGTGTGGAGCAAATCGACAAGGCGTTTACCCGCAAAGAGCAAGAACTACTAGAGGTATAAGGAGAATTGCCATGAGCGACGACAACAGGCGTGGGCGTGATGACACCGGTGGGCAAGACCCCACTATCGATTTTGGCGACGAGTTTGGTTTGGTGCGTTTCGCCGAGCAAGACGACAGCGGCCCCGCACTTTCGTTTGGTGGCAATGAGACTGAACAGTTGCCACATTGGACCGAACCACCAACCGGTGAAATTCCACGATTCATGAAGGCCGACCGAGAAGCATCCAATGACGAAACCGATGTTTGGTCTGCATACAACGAACCAGAACAAACCGCATCCACGGGGGCAAAGCGTCCAGCAGTAGATCTCACTGGCGGTTCGCGCAAGTTTGATCCAGGTACACCGCCGCCAGTTTCGCGACCACGTCGTGAAGGACGCATCGTGATCGGAACCGACCCGACCGACGAACGACGCCGTCCAGTTGTTTCGCGTGACCCTTCGTCAACGCAGCCACGTCCTCGGCAAAGTGCATCACGCCCAGAGCAAGTGACTCGTGCGTACCGTCCAGGCCAAGTGCGCGACCCCCGTGCCGACCGCACATCTGGCACAGGTTCACTGTCACGTCCCGAATCTCGCGGCAATGGTGGTGGCCGTGATCTGCCAACTGCAACTGCAGTCGGTGCATTGCTCGGCGCTGCGTTTATCGGTGCGCTGATCTGGCGCCCGGCAGCGGTGATGGTGATCGTGTTGCTGGCAATCGGTCTTGCCGCATTCGAATTCTTTACCCAAGCAACGGCGGCTGGCTATCGTCCACCGCTCGTTCTCGGTGTTGTTGCATGTGTTTCAGCACCATTGAGCGCCTACTGGATTGGCGATGCTGCGTTGCCGCTGGTATTCGCTTTTGCATTCATTGCTTCGGCCGTAGTTTTCGTTGGAGGCGACGGCATCGATTCGGCGCCGCTTCCAAGCACCGCTGTAACGATGCTGGCTTTGGTCTGGATCGGCCTGCTTGGCTCATATGCAGCACTCATTCTGCGCTTCTCAACTTCTGGTGAGGCATTTGCAAATGTTGGTACCGACACACTGTTCATCATCGTTGCGGGTGTAATCGCAAACGACATCGCTGCTTACTTCGTTGGCACGGCCGTTGGAAGAACACCGCTTCGCGATTGGATTAGCCCACAGAAATCAATTGAAGGATTGATTGGCGGCGCAATCGGAACCTTTGCAATTGTCATCCTGGTCGGTCTGCAAAGCAGCACATGGAATAGCTTCACCGATTGGATCGCAATTGCACTTGTTATTTGCATCATGGCTCCACTCGGAGATCTCACCGAGTCGATGTTTAAGCGGAACATGAACATTAAGGATTTCGGCACGGTACTGAGTGGCCACGGTGGCGCTCTCGATCGTTTCGACAGCCTGCTGTTCACACTTCCTGCGGTGTATTACCTCGCCTTGGTTCTGCAGCCCTGGAATTAGGTTGTTTAGGCACGTGCATACCAATGCGCGTGCCCAACTGACAGACTGACACGATGGTTGCTGTACGCGTTGCGATTGCTGGGTCCTCGGGCTCTATTGGCACTCAGACGCTGGACGTCATCGCTCAGTCGCCCGACAAGTTTGAAGTGGTCGCACTCGGCGTTGGATCGTCCATCGATGTGGTCGTCGAGCAAGCTAAACGATGGAAGCCACGTGTAGTTGTAGTAACTGACGAAGCGGCTCGCAGCAAAGTGGCTGCCCTGTTGCCCGGTGTCCATGTTTCTTCCGATCTCACCGACGTCGTAGACGACGCCGATGTTGTCGTGAACGGTGTTGTTGGTTGTGCCGGCCTTCCCGTAACGCTTGCAACCCTCGCGGGCGGCAAGCGGCTGGCGCTTGCCAATAAGGAGAGCCTCATTGCGGCCGGCCCAGTGGTGAAGCCACTGCGCGCAGTACCTGGCG
>CAINLH010000006.1 GCA_903850275.1 uncultured Acidimicrobium sp. | reverse complement strand
GCCATTCCATTGCGCCAGTGGTTTCGTTTGTGACCCATTCGCCTTCTGCATAATTTGCTGCAGGAGCCGACTCTGTCACTGGTGCTACATAACCGCCAGCTGCTTCTTCTGCGGCCTGAGTTTCGCTTTTTACGTCGAGTCGAACACCGGTGAGGCGTGCGGCCAAGTTGGCGTTGACGCCCATCTTGCCAATGGCAAGCGACAGTTGGAAGTCGGGAACGATGACGTCGGCCTGTGTGCCGTCTTCGCTGAGGCGAACATCGGTGACCTTGGCTGGCGACATTGCTTTAGAAATGAAATCGCGCGTGTCGTCGCTAAACGGAATGATGTCTACTTTCTCGCCACGCAATTCGGTAACCACCATGCGCACGCGACCACCGCGAGCGCCTACGCAGGCGCCTACTGGGTCGACGTTGTGGTCGTTGGACCAAACCGCAATCTTGGTGCGCTGCCCCGGTTCGCGCGAGCAGGCCTTGATTTCTACGACTCCGTCGGCGATTTCTGGGACTTCAAGCTCGAACAAACGCTTGATCAAACCAGGATGTGTGCGGCTAACAACGATCTGTGGGCCCTTAGGGGTCTTTCGCACTTCAACGATGTATGCCTTGAGACGAGCATTTGGCTCGCGCACTTCGCCCTGAACTTGTTCGGCTTGTGGCAGCAAGGCTTCGACACGACCGAGGTCGAGCAAGGTGTACTTGGTATCTGTCTTTTGCACGATGCCGGAAACGATGTCGCCTTCGCGGTTTGCGTACTCCTCGAACTTGCGATCGCGTTCTACTTCGCGAATGCGCTGGCTCATTACCTGGCGGAAAGTCTGCGCAGCAATGCGACCCAACTCGTCCTTCTTTGGCGTGTCGTCACGCTCGTTGATCCAGTTGCCGTCGTCATCGACGTCGTATGCCGTGAACGTAATGTCCATGTTCTCGGGGTTGATGCCGACGATTACTTCTTCGGCCGCGCCCTGACGCTTTTTGTAGGCAGTTGCCAATGCTTCTACCAGCACTTGGAGTAGCGAATCTACGGAGATGCCACGATCTCCGGCCAACATACGGATTGCTTCTGTCATGTCAAGGTTGCTCATAATGCATCGACCTCCATCTCGGTATCGGTGTCATCTTCGTCGGACACTTCGTGAGTCGGACGTGATGTTGATTTCTTCGACTTTGTTGCCGCGCCTGTGGAACCAGGCTTTGGCGTTGGACCCCATTGAAAAACTGTCTTTGCTCGTTCGACCATGGAAAGAGGAATGGTTACTTCGGTGAGCGCGTTGTCGGTAAGACGGACAACGATGGTGTCTTCGGAAGCTGAGACCAAGTCGCCTTGGATGCGGCGCTGGCCATCGAGTGCTGAGGACAAGCGAACGGCGATGGTTTTGCCGACTTCGCGCACGAAGTGACGTGGCAAGCGCAATGTGCGCTCGAGGCCTGGGCTGGTTACTTCGAGGGTGTAACGACCAGGAATTGGGTCGGAATGGTCGAACTCGCGCGAGACAAGGCGCGTGATGAGAGCGATGTTTTCGAGGCTGACGCCTGCTTGGCCGCCGGGCTGGGTGTCGACAACGATGCGAACGATGCCCCCGGTGTATTCGATGTCGTAGAGGTCGAGGCCGAGGTCGGTCACGATTGGGGCAACGAGAGAGGTCACACGATCGACGACAGGGCTCGTCTGTGACGAGACGCGTGTTACCGACATGTTGGACTTCCTCTCCACGACCCCACTTTGCGGCTAAATTGCCCGCAAAATAAGACCCTATAAAGAACAAAAAGCGTGGGTCGAAACCCACGCCTCCAGTTCGACGAACTTCAAAGGACACGGAAATTATAGCCCCGCGAACTAAGGTTCGCACGTGGTCAATCGCCTCTCAAGCCTGTTCGTACGCACTTTGCGCGACAATCCTGTTGATGCAGAAGTGCCCAGCCACCGCCTCTTAGTGCGCGCTGGATACATCCGAAGAGCGGCCCCCGGTGGGTACACCTGGTTGCCACTTGGGTGGCGAACGTACCAACATGTCGCCTCGATCATTCGCGACGAGATGGATGCAATGGGCGCCCAGGAAGTGCACTTCCCCGCCATGCTTCCTCGCGAACCATACGAAGCAACCGGCCGATGGACGGACTACGGGGCAAACCTGTTCCGCCTGCAAGATCGTCGACAAACCGATTTCTTATTGGCTCCAACGCATGAAGAGATGTTCACATTGCTTGTGAAGGATCTGTACAGCAGCTACAAAGACTTGCCCGTTTGGTTGTATCAAATTCAAAACAAGTTCCGAGACGAGGCGCGCCCGCGTGGCGGACTATTGCGCGGACGCGAATTTGCGATGAAGGATTCGTACTCGTTCGACATCGACGACGAAGGACTGCAACGCAGTTACGACGCGCACCGAGATGCATACGTCCGAATTTTTGACCGCCTTGGATTGCCCTTCGCAATAGTTTCGGCAATGTCCGGTGCGATGGGTGGGTCGGCATCGGAAGAGTTCCTGTTTCCTTGCGACATTGGCGAAGACACATTTGTGCAATGCACCGCGTGCTCGTACTCGGCAAACACCGAAGCAGTGCGTGTTGG
>CAINLH010000005.1 GCA_903850275.1 uncultured Acidimicrobium sp. | reverse complement strand
TGGGCGTACGGTTACCTGTTGCGCAAGGTGCTCAAGTGCTGTCACGGGTGGATTTTCAAACTCGATGGTGACTGCACTGCACATTGATGCAAGCTGGTTGAGCGCGTCAATGTCGTCGAATGGGGCAACGATATGAATGTCTGCGTTGACGCCCGCAGGTGCATGTGGATCAGGATCCAGAACCGCTGTTTGGTAACCCATTTTCTTGGCAGCAAGTACAAAGAAGTTTCCGAGTTGGCCACCACCAAGAACACCCAGCATTGCTGTCATTAAGCAGGTGGGAGAACGCTCGACGCTGCATCATCATGGCGTGTCCGGCGATATTCAAGAAGGGCAGCGTGAAGTTGTTGATCTTCGTGGGCCAGCATGTGGATGGCAAACAGTGCAGCGTTTGTTGCGCCTGCCTCACCGATTGCAAAAGTGGCCACAGGAATTCCAGCAGGCATCTGCACAATGGAGTACAACGAATCTGCTCCAGCCAAATGGGTTGTCGGAATAGGTACGCCGAGCACGGGAACGCTTGTCTTTGCTGCGAGCATGCCAGGAAGGTGGGCGGCACCGCCAGCACCAGCGATGATCGCCCGTATGCCGCGGGCTGATGCTGTTTCTGCATAGGCAAACAATTCATCGGGCATCCGATGCGCCGAGAGAACTTGTACTTCGTGTGGAACCTGAAAGCGGTTCAACATCTCCACTGTTTTTGACATCACGGGCCAATCGGAAGTCGAGCCCATTACGACACACACAATTGGAGATGGCTGCTGCGTCACTTTCTCAGACTAGACCGAAGCGAGGTTGCTCACCGAAACAGTGAGGCGCAGATTTACTTTCTGTAAAGCCTTAGTTATCTGCGGCGGAAAAACAGTCGTTGGAAATATTTAGAGTATTTTCTCAATGTGTTGATCGGGGCGTACAAGCACCGCTTGATGAGCAGCCAGCCCCAATGTCTCACCGAACCAATTTGTTGGGTCGCTAAATTCGCGCCCAGCCTTCATGCATGGTTCGCTGCTCACAAATTCAGGACCAGCAATGACTACGTAGTCGCCAAGTGGAACAAGATCAAGAGATGAAATGGTATGGCCATCTCGTTGCAGCCAGCCGTGGGGCAATCGAGATCCTGGTTCGTGTGAAGGTGCATAATTTCGAATGACTTCGTCGGTAAGCGGAGGAATTGTCATAGTCGAATGTGGCATTGCGTAGCGATAACCGATTTGCAGACCGAACATGTCGAAGTGGGTCGCCTGATTGTTAATTGCAGCGTCTAGATGGATGAGCGACTCAGGGGATTGCAGCGCTTTTTCCATGTTGGTTGCAGAGACGTTTGGGTCTGCATCGACACCGAGCGCCATAAATACTTCAAACATTTTAAATGCGTTTTCCAAGCTGGCTTGAGCGTTGCGTTCGGCGATTGGTCGGCGTTCTTGTGTGTATGTGTGGAGAGAGGACATGTTGTCCTTCCCGCGTTTGATGCGATCAATCTTCCACAGCACGTTGTGAGCATCGGCGACTCCTGTATTGAGTCCCATTCCACCAGTAGGGGGAAAGCGGTGTGCAGCATCTCCAGCAAGAATCACTCGACCACTCAAATAATCGGATGCCAGCTGTGACGTCATGGTCCATGCCGATTGCCGCAACATGGTTAAGGGAATGTCATTTGGTGCAAGCACTTTGTTGATGATGCGTTTGCAGTCATCATCAG
>CAINLH010000004.1 GCA_903850275.1 uncultured Acidimicrobium sp. | reverse complement strand
CGTTCGTTGTGCTCCACTGCACGCGACTCTTCGAACATGTCGATCAACGCGTTCGAGTCGGTACCGAATGAAAGCGATGCTCCAGCCGCAACAAGCGCAGACGCGGGGCCAACGCCGTCGGCCAAATCGCGTTCGGTAGTTGGGCAGAAACAAACATTGGTTCGAGATGAACCGAGCAGAGAAATATCGGTTTCGGTGAGGTGCGTTGCGTGCACCGCAGTAGTAAACGAACCAAGCAAACCAACGTCGTTAAGAACCTGCGTTGGTGTCTTACCAGTTGCTGCAATGCATGCAGCATTCTCTGCTGGCTGCTCTGAAACATGCAAGTGCACCACTTTGCCGTGACGGTTTGCGACGATCTCATCTAGTTCGTGCGGGTGCACTGCACGAACACTGTGCGGCGCCATGCCCACTGTCCAGTTGGTGCCGCCTTCACCAAGTGCATCAAGCCGGTCGAGCCAGCCGTCAATCGAGCCGTCGGAGAAACGCTTCTGCTCCGCAAGCGGTTCGGGCTTATCGAGTGCTGCGTGCAAGTAAGCAACGTCGAGCAACGCAAGCCGAACGCCTGCATGCTTGGCTGCATCAACCATGGCCAAACCCATCTCATTTGGGTTGGTATACGGCGTGCCGTCTTGCTGATGGTGAATGTAATGAAACTCGCCCACCCCAGTAATGCCAGCAAGTGCCATCTCAGCAAAGGTCATCATGGCTAATTGTCGATAGGTGTCTGGCGTGAGGTTGTTGGCGATCTCGTACATGGGTGTTCGCCACGACCAGAAATCGCCAGCACCCGAGTGAGTGCGCCCGCGCAGTGCACGGTGAAACGCATGGCTGTGCGCGTTCACCAAACCTGGCAGAACCACGCCATGGATGCTGACGTCGTTGGCTTGCGCCGCAACTCCGTCCTCTACGGATGTGATGACACCCTGTGAGACCGTGAACCGAACGTTGGCAACTGCCGAATCTCCCCCACGCCATGCCCATTGAGCATGAAACGATTGGACGTCGGACATGTTTGTTATTGCTCCAACATCGGAATGCGCACACCACGTTCTTTGGCAACGTCGATCGCGCGTTCGTAACCAGCGTCTGCATGACGAATGACGCCCATGCCCGGGTCGGCCAACAACACTCGAGACAACTTCTGCGCGGCCAAGTCGGTGCCGTCGGCAACGCACACCATTCCGGCGTGAATACTGCGGCCAATACCTACGCCACCACCGTGGTGGATGCTGACCCACGTTGCGCCGCTTGCCGTGTTGACCAATGCGTTCAATAAAGGCCAGTCGGCAATGGCATCCGAGCCGTCGATCATTGCTTCGGTCTCGCGGTATGGCGAAGCCACCGAGCCCGAATCCAGATGGTCGCGACCAATCACGATTGGCCCCTTCAACTGGCCCTTGCGAACCATTTCGTTGAAGCGCAGGCCAAGTCGGTGGCGCTCGCCGTAACCCAACCAACAAATGCGCGCTGGCAAACCTTGGAAAGCAACACGTTCTTGCGCCAACTTGATCCACTTATGCAAACCATCGTCATCGGGGAATTCCTCTAGGACTGCTGCGTCGGTTGCCGCAATGTCGGCCGGGTCTCCCGAGAGTGCAACCCAGCGGAATGGGCCCTTGCCTTCGCAGAACAACGGACGAATATATGCAGGCAGAAAGCCTGGGTAATCGAATGCTCGGTCGTATCCGCCAAGCTGCGCTTCTCGTCGAAGCGAGTTGCCGTAGTCGAACACTTCTGCGCCGGCATCCATAAAGCCAACCATTGCTTGGCAGTGCGCGGCCATTGCTGCTCGCGAACGACGAATGTACTCGGCGGGATTTGTCTTCAACATTGCCTGCGCCGCATCTTCGCTGAGATCGTTTGGCAAGTACGAAAGCGGGTCGTGCGCACTCGTCTGGTCGGTCACGATGTCGGCAGCGAAACCCATCTGCAGCAGTTTTGGAAACATGTCGGCGGCATTGCCAACGACACCAACCGAAAGCCTGCGTTTTTCGGCTTTCGCCTTTTCGCACCTTGCAACTGCGTCTTCAAGCGAATCGGCAACTTCGTCCAAGTATCGGGTTTCTACTCGGCGATTAACACGCCAAGCATCTACATCGATGCACAAAGCAACGCCATCGTTCATTGTCACGGCAAGCGGTTGTGCACCGCCCATGCCGCCAAGGCCCGCAGTCAATGTGATGGTGCCCGCGAGTGTGCCATTAAATTTGCGTCG
>CAINLH010000003.1 GCA_903850275.1 uncultured Acidimicrobium sp. | reverse complement strand
GCCACCCGACTCCTAGGGGGAGAAAATACATGAAGAAAACAAACAAGCGCTTCATTGCCGCTCTTGTTGTTGGTCTCAGCCTTGTGGCTGCGGCTTGCGGCTCGAGTGACGATGCAGCAGAAGAAACTCCAGCAGCCGCAGGCGGCGAACTGGAAGGAATGAAGGGAACGATGCCATTGGTAGCGCTTTCCGATGAATTCAAAACGGGAATGAACGAGTTCTGGGTTGCCGCAGGCAACGCCGAGCTCACCGACTTCTCGTACGCAGCAGAAGCATTTGACTCGGTCATGCTCGTCGCCCTTGCAGCAGAAGCTGCAAAGACCGACGGCAGCGCCTTGGCTGGCGAAATCATGAACGTGTCCCGCGACGGCGAGACATGCACAGAGTTTGCTGCATGCGTTGAATTGATCAAAGCTGGAACCGACATCAACTTCGAAGGCGTTTCAGGCCCACAGGACATGAACGGAAACGGCGAGCCAATCAAGGCTTCGTACGGCGTTTTGACCTTTGATGCAACGAACCGTTTCGACTACGCAGACGCTGAGTACATCTTGGCTGACTTGCCAGAATCCGACTATGTCGATCTTCAGGCACCAACCGTAGAGCGCGCTGGTGACGGCGTGTTGAAGTTCGGAACATTGTTGCCAGAAACCGGCAACCTCGCATTCCTCGGACCACCAGAATTCGCTGGTGTTGAGTATGCAATCAGCCTCATCAATGCGGCTGGCGGCGTTCTCGGCAAGCCAGTTGAGTACGTACAAGGCGACTCGGGTGACACTTCAACCGATACAGCAAGCACGACCGTTGACCGCCTCTTGGGCGAATCAGTCGACGCAATCGTTGGCGCTGCATCATCCGGCGTGTCCCTCACCGTGATCGACAAGATCACCGCTGCAGGCGTCCTCCAGATCAGCCCAGCCAACACTTCAGAGAAGCTGTCAACGTACGCAGACAATGGTCTGTACTACCGCACAGCACCATCTGACATCCTTCAGGGTGCAGTTTTGGCTAACTTGATCGCCGGTGACGGCAACCAGTCGGTATACATCATGGCCCTTGACGATGCCTACGGCACCGGCTTGGCCGCTTCCATTGGCAAGAACCTTGAAGCCGCAGGCGTCACCGTTCTTGGAACCAAGATCTACGACCCAGCTGCAGCAACATTTGATGCTGAAGTTGGCGAAGTAGTCGCTGCAAACCCAGATGCAATCATGCTCGTAACCTTCGATGAAGGTTCACGCATCTTGCGCACAATGGTTGAGCAGGGAATCGGACCAAAGGTCAAGAAGGTATACGGTTGCGACGGCAACATGGGTAACGCTCTCGGCGAGAACTTCGACGCGGGTAAGTAACCACAACCATCTAGAACTGAAAAACCCCCGGTCCGAAAGGGCCGGGGGTTTTTTATTGCCTGAAAACAGCTGATCAGCCGCCCGTGGCTTTTGCCAACGTGCCGAGATATAGGGCAATTACCTTCGGGTCTAGGAGCAACTCTCGCCCAGTGCCCGTATAGGCATTCTTGCCCTGGTCGAGTACGTATGCGCGGTCGGTTACTTGCAAGCAGCGACGGGCATTCTGCTCCACCATCAAGATGGCAATTCCCTCTTCGTTGATCTTCTTGCACTGAATGAACACTTCATCCTGCAGCACAGGCGACAACCCGGCAGAAGGCTCGTCGAGCAACAACAACTTCGGCTCCATCATCAACGCCCTACCCATTGCGACCATCTGGCGTTCGCCGCCAGACAGCGATCCTGCACGTTGCGACGCACGTTCGCGAAGCTTCGGAAACAACGAAGTGACATATTCGAATCGATCGTTGAAAACGGATGGCTTCAGAAAGCAACCCATTTCCAAATTCTCTTTGACTGTGAGGCTTTGGAACACGTTTTGTGTCTGTGGAACGTAGCCAACTCCGTGTTCCACTAGTTCGTGTGCCTTATGGCCGGTGATGTTCTCGTTGTTGAAAGAAACTGTTCCAGAACGAACCGCACATTGTCCAAGAATTGCTTTAAGCACAGTGGACTTGCCAGCACCGTTAGGGCCGATTACGCCGACGAATTCGCCAGCGCGAACTTCGATGTTGCAACCATTGAGAATGTTCACCTCGGGAATGTAACCCGCAACCAATTCGTCTACTACGAGAACGCGATCGTCGGCGCCAGTCGTCATGATGGGGTCTCCTCGCCTAACAAAGACTTACCTTGGTGTGCACCGAGGTACGCCTCGATGACAGCAGGGTTCGCGGCAATTGCTTCTGGTGTTCCCTCGGCAATAATGCGTCCTTCGGCCATCACGATTACCCAGTCGGACACATCGTGCACCATGTCCATGTCGTGCTCGACGAATAACACGGTCATCCCATCATCACGCAAACCGCGAATGTGCTCGTTGAGGCTTTGCTTCAATGCAGGGTTGACACCAGCCATCGGCTCGTCCAACATCACCAACCGCGGATTGGTCATCAGCGCGCGCGACATCTCTAGGAGCTTGCGCTGTCCGCCCGAAAGTGTGCCTGCATACTCATTGCGCATGTGGTCGAGTTTGAACCGTTTCAGCAACTGATCGGCACGTTGTTCAATCAATTTTTCTTGAGCCTTCCAGCGGAATGGGAATAACCCGTTCCACCAACGCTCGCCCACCTGGTGAGTTGCTCCAAGCTTCATGTTCTCGATCACTGACATCTTGGTCAGGCTCTTTGTCAGCTGGAAGGTGCGAACCATACCCATCGATGCTGTCTTGTGAGCAACAACCTTCGCTAATGAACGCCCATCGAAACGCCATTCTCCTGTGTCCGGTGTGTCGAAGCCAGTGAGCAAATTGAATAGTGTGGTTTTACCGGCGCCGTTGGGGCCGATGAGAGCCGTGATTGATCCACGCTGAACTTCTATGTGGTCAACGTCTACGGCGGTTACACCACCGAAATTTTTCTTTACCTTGTCGGCGAGCAGGATTGGGTCTGGCTTGGCAACGCCAGGCGCAGGTTGCACGCCAGCCAGAGCAGCACGCGCGCGCTGTGCAGTCTCGGTATAGACGCGATCAGCGACCATCGAGGGCCATCTCTTTCCGGTTTCCGAAAATTCCCTGTGGACGGAAGGTCATCAACAACATCAGACCGATACCGATCAGCATGTAGTTGACTGGACCGACCTGCGACTTTTGAAGCAGTCCCACACCGAAGACTGAGATTCCGCCGTCTCTCGTCAATTCACGCAAGGTGTTGTCGCTGAAGACATACAAGCCCCAGAAAATCATCGGACCAACTATTGAACCTGAAACCTTGGCAACGCCACCTAGCACGAGGGCAGTGAGCACGTAGAACGTCACATCGCGGCTGTAGTTGTCTGGTTGCACCGAGCCGCGGTCGAGGGCGAACACCATGCCCGAGAACATACCGATGACGCCGCCCATGACCAAGGCTTGCATCTTGTAGCTGTACACGTTCTTTCCTAAAGAACGCACCGCATCTTCATCTTCGCGAATTGCCTTGAGAACGCGACCCCAAGGGCTGCGCATGAGATAGAAGACAACAAATCCAAATATGCCCACCAAACACCACGCGACGATCAACGTCCAAAACGTGTAACCGCTGTATTGAAATGGCCGAAACCCATATTGCTTGCTGGGGTCGAACGGGCTGAGGTCTCGGAATTGTGTGCTGAAGCTATTGATGCCATCGCTGCCGCCGAAGAAACGCTTGAAGCGCACCGATCTCACGAACAACCTCACTATTTCCGCCGTTGCGATAGTGACGATCGCCAAGTAATCGGCTCGCAAGCGCAACGTTGGAATGCCAACGAGCAAACTCAATATGACAACAAAAGCCAATGCAATCGGTATTCCGTACCACATGCTGACATCAAAATATTGTGCAGTCATTCCGATGCCGTAGGCACCACATGCCATAAAAGCTGCTTGACCAAAATTGAGGAGGCCCGTGTAGCCAAACTGAATGTTGAGACCGAGTGCAGCCAACGCGAAATAAGCAGCATCTATTCCGACGAGAGAACTTACGGTGTTCTCGAGAATCTTTAGCCAATCCATATGCTCAACCCACCCTCTGCTTGCGGCCCAAAATGCCCTGCGGACGAACGATGAGCACAACGATCAGAATGAACAACGCGGGCGCCGCCTTCAATTCGGCAGGAACAACAAGCGAAGCCATTTCCACCAGAATGCCTACGAAAAACCCACCGATAAGGGCACCATACGCAGAGCCCAAACCACCAAGGGTGATACCCGCGAACATTAAGAAGATGAGTTTCGAACCCATGTCGAATCCGACTTGCTCGTCGAGCCCGCGGAAGATGCCTCCGAGCGTTGCAAGTGCGCCACCAGCAAACCAAACGATGCGGATGATCTTTTGCGTATCGATACCCGTTGATGAAGCCAACGTTGGATTATCGGAAACCGCTCGAACAGCCTTGCCGGTTCGAGAGCGAGACAAGAAGAGCGCAACCGCTACCAAAACGATCAACGACAAAATTGCTGTTGTTAAATCACGTGGAGTCATGCTTACGGGACCAAACGATTTGGCTGTTTGCATGCTGAAATCACCAAATGGCTTAGTGCGTCCACCAAATTGATACAGAAATATGTTTCGCAACATAATGGAAAGCCCTACGGAAACAACAAGCTGCGAGACCAAACCAATTCCGCGATTGCGAAGCTTGGCAAAAACCAAGCCATTAATGGCCAAACCAAACAAACCCCCGATAGCTACGACAAACGGTGCTGCAATCAAAAGTGGAATACCCAATGTGACGTTGAAGAGAAACATCGTGAGTCCACCGAAGGCGACCATCTCGCCGTGTGCAAAGTTGGTGAGACCAGTGGTGCCGAAAATTAATGAGAGGCCAACCGAGCACATTGCGATCACAAGACCTAAACGAACACCGTCGGCGAAACGCTGAGCGATTCGCTCAAAAGCGGAAGCACCAGACTCACCAACCGATCCAGTAAAGAATGTGACCTTCTTGTTCGAAGTGGTGAATGCATCCTTAGTGATGACTGCGATTGCTTTGTTCTCATCGATCAACGACATGCCACTTGGTAGAGACGAGAGCACTAATTCGACGGTGTAGCCGGCCTTTTCCGGTACGGGGACACTCACCGTTCCCGTACCCGTCCCCGTGACAAATTCGCCAACGGCAACACCGGCTTCGGTCTTGACTAAAACAGTTACACCAGGTACAGGTTGACGCTCTGTAGTTCCATTAACGACAACTTGATCGAAGACAGAGATATCGATGCTCAAGCCCGAATCGGCAGCATGCACCAGAGAAGAAGAGGCACCGACACTGAACAGTGCCGCTAGCAACACCACAAGAGCCTTCACGCAACTCAATACTGCGTGAAAAGTTTTCCTCTCCTGCACTAAAGCCCCCTCGAAATGTGTGCCTTTAGTCAAGCATAAAACGGTGCTTGTTGGGCATTTTCTACCCCTCAATAAGCTGTAGGCGCAGTGCGGAGATCCAGACCGCAACAGACCCTGCAACGTGCAAGGCAACAAGCGGAACGGGCACCCCAGAGAAGTACTGCAAATATCCAAGAGCTCCCTGGAAAAGGCACCAGAAGAGAAAAACCTGGAGGGCATGACCGATCAACTGCCATTCTTTGCCATTATTTCTCACTCGATATGCGAGCAACAAGGCACTGAGAAGACACAACCAGACTGATGCACTGTGCAACCGCACCGACCATCCGATATCGATGCCGAGCCTGATCGCATTCTCATCGCCCGCGTGGGGGCCTGCCCCGGTAACGACCGTTCCCAGAATTATTGCCATTCCGCAGGAAATGAGAAGAACCCATCTGAGGCGCGCGTTTATCGCGCCTAATCCCCCTGCTGCGGGTCTCCTTGAACCATCGATTGCTGCGCGAACACGATGGTTGAGAACCACTGCGTTAGTGATGAGCACGATGGAGACCAAGAAATGCAGCATGTTCGAATACGGGTTGAGGCCCGTTAGAACCACAACGCCCCCGATCACTATCTGCGCAAGCACGCCGGCAACCAGTCCCCACGAGAGCAAGGTCAGGTTCCGGATTCGGGGTTTGAGCAAGAGCGACATACCCACAGCGGCCATGACCGCAATCGTCACTACCCCGGTAAAGAGACGGTTGATTTGCTCAATTGCCGCATGTGTTGAGGAAACATCCACGAACTTGGACGAATTACATGCTGGCCAATCCACACACCCAAGCCCAGAACCGGTGAGGCGTACGAGCGACCCGCTGACGATAATCACGTAGAGCGCCACAAAAGCCGCCTGAGTCACCCTCAAATAGGACTTCAGCGACAGCCCATTTGCCCTCATTTCGTCACCTTATAGAAGATTGCCCAGGCTTTGCTTAGCCACCAACCGTGACTCTTGGCGGTCAAATAGCCAATTAGACCACTCTAAGTGGTTGGTACAACATTTTCTGTGAGAAATCTCTCAAGTTTGCTTGCACCTTGCCGATCCCTATTGCGGAACTCACACCAGCAATACCGCAAGGGAGCACATCATGGAAAGCAATCTTCTTCGCAAGGCAATCATCGCCTTAGCAGCATCTGTCACGATGTCGATCGCCGGAACGGCCTTCGTTGTCACTGGCGCTGCCGCCAGCAACGCACCGACAGCAGTTGTTGCTCAGCTTCCCCTCTTTGGAGACTCTGGACCAGAAGTAGTTCGTCTCCAACAAGCAATTGCAGCCCGCGGATTCACCGTTAAGGGCGGAATCACGGGTTCATTCACCACATCCACGAAGTCAGCATTGCGTTCACTGCAAAAGGTTGCCGGATTCAAGGCAACTGGAAAATTGGATGAGCGCACTGCAAAATTTCTCGGTCTTGTTGACGTAGCACCTGCTCCAGCTGCAGTCGTTGCAACACCTGTTGCAGCGGTTGCAAGCAAAAATGTAGTTGTCGCATCGAGTTCATCATTGCCAAAAGTTGGCGATCGCAGCCAGGCCGTGCGAACCATCCAAGAAGTTTTGATTCGGGACGGAATCGGTCTCGTCGGCGGAGCAGATGGCATCTTTGGCAACGGCACTTCTGCAGCCATCGCTGAGTACCAAAAGCGTCGCGGCCTTTCGATCACAGGCGTTATGGACGATGCAACTCAGGCGGCAATGATCCCTGCTCCAGTCGCTCCGGTTGCCCAAGCAGCAGTAACAAGCACAATCACAATTGACTCGCTTCCAGTGCGCGGTCAAACGAGCGATGCTGTTCGTCAGTTGCAGAACGCTTTGATTGCGAACGGAACCGAAGTAAAGGGTGGCGCCGATGGAATTTTTGGTGTTGCAACAACCATCGCAATCGGAAACTTTCAGGCAGCACGTGGCCTAAACCAATCGAAGGCACTTGATGTAAACACCGCAGTTGCTCTTGGTTTGATCCCTAGCCTCGAGTCACAAGGCTTCCCAACGCTTGACGCATTTCCATTGATCGGCAAATGCTCATTCGTTGACTCGTGGCATGCTCCACGACCAGGTGGACGCCTGCATGAAGGCGTTGACATCATCGCAGCACGTGGACTTCCCCTTGTTGCGGTGAAGGATGGCGTCATCACCAAAATGCTTACCAATCAGACACTTTCTGGAAACGCGATTCGTTTGACCATCGCAGACGGAACGTACTTCTACTACGCACACCTCGACGCATTTGCTGAAGGAATCACAGTAGGAACTCAAGTTTCGGCGGGACAGGTAATTGGATACAACGGATCTACTGGCGCAACTTCTTCGCACCTTCACTTCGAAGTACACCCACGTGGTGGCGAAGCAGTTAATCCGTACCCATTTGTTAAAGCTGTAGATGCTTGCAACTAATTGTTATTGCTCCCGCAAACAATAAGGCAAGCAACTAGACCAATTGGATTGGTGACGATGTGAGAACCATCATCAATCCAATTGGTCATACTTAACGGGTGCGTTCTGAATGCTCCAAATGCTCCAGATCACTGAGGTTCACCAAACTAAACGTATATCCGTCACCAAGTTTCATCGCCTTTATTGTGGTGACTGACGAGTGCCCGATGACGAAACGTTCCCATTCCCAGGGTGTGGTTTGAAGGCCGAGCAAGTGGCAAATCAGCACGCTATTTGTGCCTGCATGCGCCACAAACACCAAGCTCTCATCGGGGTTGTCGATATTCCAAACGGGTAGCGAGTGATGCTCGTGTCGATACACACCGCGTTGAGCAAAAAAATCTGTTGCACCTGCATGGATGCGAGCAACAAAATCGCGAACGGGCTCCCCGCCCTCTAAACCATTCCAGCGGTCCTCTGCCTTCAGTGCTAATTCATCTCGATACTTCTTGATCGTCACCTCGGACGGCTGACCATGCCATGCCGGCTCGCGAATCTCTTCAAGAAATGGCTCGATAACTTCCGCTCTCTGGTGATGTTGCAAAAGAGGAGCCGCTGTCTGCCTTGTCCTGAGCAAGGGAGAAACAAAAATGTGGTCGTAGCTCTCGTCTTTTAGTCTGTCGCCCAAACGCTGTGCTTGTCGAAATCCGCGCTCTGAGAGCGGTGGATTGACAACGCTCTTGCCGTCCTTCACCCACTCTGGCTCGGCATGACGAATAAGTCGAATTTCCATATAACGACTGTAGTTGGTTCAAAAACCTGAACGGGCTATCAAGGAATCTGCGCGTTGATCTCGCACGACTCAAAAATACCGCGCAATCTCGATCGGTATTGCGCATCAGTTTCATCAATAACTTCTTGTGCCTCCTCCGTGAATTGAATGCCCACACACTCGGCCTGGGATTGAGTGAGCGCTATACCAAATTGTTCGGCTACGAAATAGCCATAGGAACGGAGTGCAGTTTCTTCATTATCGAAGCCCGTATTCACGTCGGGTTGCGGCTCCACAATCAAAGATGCTTCGGGTGCTTCAGGAAGATCCCCTGGCGCATTATTGATAT
>CAINLH010000002.1 GCA_903850275.1 uncultured Acidimicrobium sp. | reverse complement strand
GTTATTGACGCACTTTCCGTTTCTTATACCGACACAAGTGGCGTTGAACATAGTGACGTGTGTATCGGATCTTTGAGCATTACTCGTCGGTTTCTTCGAGGTGCAGTTTCCGTGGTGACAAATAGCGGATACTGGAGAGGTCACGAAGTTGCGCCCCGCGCGCATCTCAACGATGGAAAACTTGACATCTTCGAAGTTTCAGGTGCCATGCGTTGGAGCCAGCGACGGTTGATGTGGCAAAAAACGAAACTCGGCACACACCTGCCACATCCTTTGCTGAAATACAGCCAAGGAGACTTCTTTCATTGGGAGGGGAGTCCACAGCGCCTCTCGATCGATGGCCATTTTGTCGCCATGGCCTCCAAGGTTTCATGCCGAGTTCAGAGCGACTGTGTTCAGGTGTACGCCTAATAGGCATACCCGATAACGCTCGACGAGACTTCTAAGATTGCCCCTCGTGACGGTCTACATTCCAGAAGTTTTCGAAGATGGTGAGGTGGAAATACTCAAGCGGTATTTCACCAATCTCGACCTCCCTGTGTTTGCGCTCGTCAATCTTCCAGAAGTCGTAAAGGGTGCACTGTTTGCCCGCTACAGCCGCAGTCCGAAAAGTTTGCGTCGGCTTTTCCTAGACGAGTTCGTAAACGATCTCGATCTCACAGGCGACATCGGTGTTGATGCGACAATCGGCATTGATAAGGCCGAAGCGCTGTACGAAAAGGTGTTCGTTGAATACGGCGATGACTCGGTTGCACAGCTGGGCGGAGTTCATTTGGCATGCGAACAGGCATCCAACTTGCTCACCAAGATCCTTGAGTGGGGCAGATTGATGAGTTATCTCGAGCAGAGCACGAGGTATATCAATTACGACGCTCGTCTCGGTGGAAGATACCGGTACTACCGGGACCCTGAGATCTTGAGTGGTCCTTATGGCACGCGTTACGTCGGAGACATGGATCGCATGTTCGACAGCTATAGCTCACTTGTTCAAACCGTCACAGAACATGTTCGCAAATCAATCCCGCGCGGCATCAACGATTCAGACTTTGTGTACCGTCAGGCAACACGAGCAAAAGGTCTCGATGCCGTACGTGGAATTTTGCCGGCTAGCGCATTATCCAATGTTGGAATTTTTGGCACTGGACAGGCATACGAACAGATGCTGCTTCGCATGCGCGCGCACGCACTCCCAGAGTCGAGACAGTACGCCGACATGATGCTCACTGAACTGCGCAAAGTTATCCCGAGCTTTTTGCGTCGTGTCGATTTGCCGGAACGTGGAGGGAAGTGGAGTAGTTACCTCGCAACCAATTCCGAACAAACCGCATTCTTGGTTGACGACATGTTTGGAGCACTTGAACCAGACCCAGTTAATGAAGTCGAACTTGTTGACTTCGACCGCGATGGCGAAAATAAATTGCTCGCGGCCATTTGCTACGCGCATTCGCACTTGCCAGAGTCTCAACTACTCAATCGAGTCGATCAATTGAGTCATGACGAAAAGGTGCGTCTCATTGCGGCTTATGTCGGAAATCGAGACAATCGACGTCATAAGCCAGGACGTGCCTTCGAAAGAATTGACTATCGATTCGATGTGCTCGGTGACTACGGGGCATTCCGAGATCTGCAGCGACATCGTTTGCTCACGATCGAATGGCAACGTTTAACCCCCGACCATGGTTATGTGATGCCAGAACTTGTGGCTGAAGCAGGCGTCGCTGATGAATTCGAAGAGTCCATGACTCGATCTGCGACGCTGTATGAGGCGTTACGCCCCGATTATCCAGAGCAGGCCGCCTATGCCATCTCCATGGCGTACCGACTGCGATACAGCATGCAATTCAATGCTCGCGAGGCAATTCACCTCTTGGAACTGCGTTCTGCGCCTCAGGGTCATCCCGCATATCGCCGTGTGGTCATTGAGATGCATCGTCTCATTGCCGAGAAGGCGGGTCACAGAGCTGTTGCCGATGCCATGACCCATATGACCTTTGAGGCTCCAGCGCTTGAACGCCTGGACTCGGAGCGAAAGGCCGAGAATCGGCGTAATTCGTAGTTTTCGCGTAAAGCAAAGAAATTCGCATATTTGACCCCGTTATGGAGTACTCTCTCGCCGCACGCAGTTGAAAGGAATTATTAATGTCAGACGACGATGTCATCGGTCCAGATGATCTAGATAGCGAGATACTTTCTGCCCCCGAGTTAGACGGTGACGAACTCGATGGTGACGTACTCGAAATTGATGGTCTCGAGGATGATGGATTCGCCGTTGATGAGGCCATCGAAATTGCTGATGATCCAGATGAGATTCCTGTTGAAGCAGTTGCAAAAAAATCATCTGATGATGACGACGACGATGATGACATGCGCACTGAAGACGATGTTGAGGCAGACCTTGATGCGATTCTTAAAGAAAAGCTCACTGCAGCAGATGATTCTCCTCCCGAAGAAGATGAAGAAGATGCTGTCGTCGACGACAAAACCGATGGAATGGAGCGCCTACAACCTCGTCGCCCTGACGAAAGCCAGTGCACCCAGTGCTTCCTTCTCGTTCGCAATAGCGCCCCTGGTTGTCCTGTTGAGGACGATGCATGCCCGCTTTTCAAATAACCGACCGGATCAAACAGGACGTGCGTAACGCACGCATGATTGGCGAATTCACGGTAAAAATCGGCGCGCAAAAATTGCCGGGACTTATTTGGAGCGTGGTATCAAAAGTTCGCAGTTCCGTATATCCCGAAACTGCTCCACGTATTCGGCCAACAGATGCTCCAGAGCCTGTTGTTGCGTCAACGGCATCTTTGCCGCGCAGCGCAGAACCGCGGGAAGGATACGACCTGTTGACAGGAACACAGGTTGTAGAGCTCCTCGCATCCGTCGAGGAATTGGAAGCCCGCAAGATTCTTGAGTACGAGTGCACTCACCGCAATCGGGCGGTGGTTATTGCAGCCGCACGGTCAGTAACCACTCCACAGTGAACGCCTCGTTGTTTTCTGTTCGTCGTGCGACAGCACAAGATGCGTCTGCGCTTGCTGCATTAGAACAGTTGTGTGTTCAAGAATCTGAGGGCTTTCGGGGGAGCACACATCTGTTGTCGGCAGTTCCACCCATTGGACACGAACTCGAGATCTTTCAGGCAGATCCACAACACATAGTTTTGGTAATTGAATCGTCTGAAGAGATGTGTGGTTTCGCCCAAATGGAGATTTCCGGCTCAGTCGCCATGGTGCAACGTGTATACGTCAGCCTAAAAGCTCGTGATCTAGGCGCAGGAGCCACGCTGATAGACGAACTCCGTGTTTATGCACGATTGCAAGGGTGCACCCGAATTGATGCCTATGCACTACCTGGTGATCGACTCACAAAAAATCTGTTTGAGCGTGCGGGCATGAAAGCCCGATTGCTCATTGCATCAAGCGACCTCTAGCGACCCTTCCACTGCGGTGGACGCTTTTCGATAAAGGCAGTAAGACCTTCTTTTGTGTCTTCTG
>CAINLH010000001.1 GCA_903850275.1 uncultured Acidimicrobium sp. | reverse complement strand
GGTGATGAAGACAATTGCAACCAGCATCGAGCGCAATCATCCTGAAGTGAAGTTGATCGTGTTGTTGATTGACGAGCGTCCAGAAGAAGTTACCGACATGCGCCGCACAGTTAAGGGTGAAGTCATTGCTTCTACATTCGACCGTCCTTCGGAAGAGCACACGCACGTGGCCGAACTCACCATCGAGAAAGCAAAGCGAATGGTGGAAATGGGCAATGACGTGGTCATCATCCTCGACGGAATCACTCGTTTGTCGCGTGCATACAACTTGGCTGCGCCGGCAACAGGCCGAATCATGTCCGGCGGTATCGACGCCGGTGCGTTGTACCCACCAAAGAAATTCTTCGGTGCGGCACGAAACGTGGAAGAGGGCGGCAGTTTGACCATCCTTGCCACCGCGCTTGTCGAGACAAATAGCCGCATGGACGATGCGATCTTCGAAGAGTTCAAAGGAACCGGAAACATGGAACTTCGCCTGGACCGCAAGGTTGCAGAGCGCCGTATCTATCCGGCTATCGACGTTGATGCATCCAGCACACGTCATGAAGAACTTTTGTTCGACCGCAAGGAATTGCAACAAGTTTGGAAACTTCGCCGCGTACTCAGTGGCCTTGCCGCCGATGGCAACGCAGCGCCTGGGCTCGAGTTGTTGATTGATCGTCTGAAGACGTTCAAGAACAACGCCGACTTCCTTACCGAAATCGCCAAACAGCCAACTTCCTAAGTGTCTGACGCCCGCCTGCGCATGGCCGCATCGCAGTGCGGCGTAGATACTGCTTCATTTGTTCCTGTCGAGTTTGCTTTTGGTGATGCCGCGCGAGATGGTTCGACAGGTTGGATATTCATAACCGAACAACACGACCGAGCCCTTGGGCCGGCGTTGTTGTGGGCACAAAAACAGCAGGTGCAGGTTGTAAACATCCTGAGCGAGAAAAGTGCTGGCGTTCTTGCGCGGCGCGCATCGCTTTTTTCACATCAGATCAATGTGTGGTCTGTGCTTGATGGAAAAGTTGTTGTGGCCGATGCCGAAGAAGTGCTGGGCGAAGCAATTGTTTCGGAAGCGCACGAGAAATTTGCAGCCATGATTGCCGAATCTGGCGCAGAAGTCGTTCGCGAACACGGGGTATTAAGTGGTGAGGTCATGGGCCTAGAGGTCTGTCGAGTTATCGACGACAACGGGGAAGCACGCTTAGAAATTGGTGTTGGCGTGCACGACAGAGAGACATTTCAGCTTCTTCATGGCAAAGAGGCAACGTTGCAATCGTTGCGCAATGTTGTGGAAATTGTGGGCAAGCATCGAGCCGAAGGCGCCGAACATCACCCACTCAATCGACTGGGCGCAGAACGACTATTGCGTCACCGCATCGTGTCTAGCCCCCAACTTGTAGGGCTTACCACTGCATACACAACCGAACCGCCGGTGAAGCGAATGAACGTGAAAGATGCAGTGCCATGCGTTGCGGTAGGAAAGAATGATTTGGGTGACGAAGTTGTTGTGGTGTGCACCGCATCCGTGGATGTTGACGTGGTGGCATTTGCTGCCGACGCCCGATTGCGTATTTCACCCAAAGCCAAATTGTTGATCGCTACTCATGTCAACAACGTGGTCCCGGCATTGCAGAAATTGGCAGATTCACTAGTAGAACCAGCGGCATTTACCGAAGTCGCGCCTGTTCGTCGATAGAAACGCCGTAGCCTAAACACCGTGTTAGATCGCTTACTGGAAATTGAGGCCGAGTACCAGGCGCTGGAAGAAAGCCTTGGCAGCCAAGAAGTACTGAGCGATCAGGCCAAGTTGCGTGACGCCTCCCGCCGATACAAGCAGCAGACGCCCTTGGTCACGTGCATTCGCGAATATCAAGATGTTTCGGGCAACGCGGAGGCAGCACGTGAATTAATGGCCGACGCCAAAGGCGCGGAGCGCGAACAATTACAAGCCGAGTTAGAAACCGCTCAGTCGCGCATGGCCGAGTTGGAAGAGCGCCTAAAAATCTTGCTCCTTCCAACCGACCCGAACGATGGCAAAAACTTGATCGTTGAAATTCGCGGCGCTGAAGGCGGCGAAGAGGCAAACCTCTTTGCGCACGACTTGTTCGATATGTACAGCGCATGGGCGGTTCGAAACGGTTGGTCGATAGAGGTGCTGTCACTAGACAAGTCGCCGATGGGCGGTATCAATCAAGTGACCATGCTGGTCAAGGGCGACACCGCGTGGACTCGTTTGCGTTTTGAAGGCGGGCCGCATCGCGTGCAACGCGTTCCGGTTACGGAAGCTCAAGGCCGAATACATACGTCGTCTGCAACCGTGATGGTGATGCCAGAAGCCGAAGAAGTTGAAGTTGAAATAGACGAAAAGGATTTGAACATTGATGTGTATCGCGCCAGCGGCCCAGGTGGTCAGGGCGTAAACACCACCGACTCTGCCGTTCGCATCACGCACATTCCTAGCGGTTTGGTTGTTGCAATGCAGGACGAGCGCAGTCAGTTGCAAAACCGATTGCGTGCAATGACCGTATTGCGTTCTCGCTTGCTGAAACTTCGCGAAGATGAGCAAGCCGAAAAAATGTCTGCCGAGCGCAAGGCGCAGGTTGGCAAGGGTGGGCGTGGCGAAAAGATTCGCACCTACAACTTCAAAGAAAACCGCGTCACCGATCACCGGATCGGATTTACTCTGTATCAACTTCAAGACGTGTTGGCCGGCAACGTCGACCCCGTGGTTGATGCACTTACGGCCCAATTTGAAATCGAGCAGTTGGCTGGCGCCAAGAACGATTAAGTACGACAATGTCTGAACTGGATGTTGTGACGTGGCGAGAAATGCTCGCTCAAACTATTGAATCGGTTGGAAATGTTCAGGAAGCGCGATGGTTGTGCGAGCACGCAGCTGGCGTTGACGGGCCGGATTTTTTGGCCGCCCAAGACGAGCATGTAACGGTGTCAATGGCCAACTCGCTGCACGACATGGTGAGGCGCCGGCTGTTGGGCGAACCACTGCAATATGTGATGAAGCGATGGGCGTTTAGGCATCTTGATGTTTTCGTCGATCAGCGCGTGCTCATTCCTCGCCCCGAGACAGAGACGGTTGTAGACATTGCGCTTTCCCTGGCAACTAAACGACTGCAAGAGTCGTCGCCAATTTGTGTAGTCGACTTGGGCACGGGAAGCGGCGTCATTGGCCTTTCTATGGCGTACGAGTTGCCTCGCGAAAGTGCTCAGGTGTGGTTAACCGACGCATCCTCCGATGCGCTTGATGTAGCGCGCGCGAACCTTGTTGGCGTTGGCCGCAAAGGCGAATGCGTTCGTGTTGCAGAAGGAAATTGGTGGAACGCACTACCAACTAGGTTGCGCGGACATGTGGATATAGCGGTGTGTAACCCGCCGTACATTGCCGAACACGACAACGAAGTGGCAGATGACGTACGAAAATGGGAGCCGCATTCGGCGTTGTTCGCGCCAAACAATGGCATGGCAGATATTGAAACTGTTGCCCGCGATGCGTCCGAATGGCTTTCGGTGGGTGGGTGGTTGGTTCTCGAGATTGGATATCAACAAGGTGACGCCGTACGCGAAGTGCTCGGTGCGGCGCATCTGGTTGATATTGAAATCAGAAAAGATTTAGCGGGACGCGACCGCATTGCCCTTGCGCGCAAAAGTTAGGCGTTAAGCGAACGCTGTAGAAATTGAAGTTGGTGCAGCAAAAGGTTTTCTGCAACTACCTCTTGGGGCGTCATGTGTGTAACGCCCGCCAGTGGCAAAAACTCGTGCGGCTTCCCTGCGTGCAAGAGTGCGGTACTGAACTGCAACGAATGTGCTGCAAGCACGTTGTCGTCGGCAAGACCATGAATGATGAGCATCGGGCGCTCGAGCCGCGCTGCGTCGTGGAGTAGTGACGAAACGTCGTATGGCTTCGAATCCTGATTTGGGTTACCTAAATAACGTTCGGTATAGAAGGTGTCGTACAGAGCCCAGTCGGTAACTGGTGCACCGGCAATTGCGCAGTGAAATTGTTTTGGCGCGCGAAGCACTGCCATGGCTGCCAAGTATCCACCGAAACTCCAACCCCTGATTGCAACGCGCGAAGTGTCTGCGCATGGTGCAATTTCGGGAAGGTGCCGAAGCACGGTCAGTTGATCTGCAAGCACGGAGGAAGCCAGATCGCGATGAACTTCGCGCTCCCAAGTGCTTCCGCGCCCAGGTGTGCCACTGCCGTCGGCAATGACAACACAAAACCCTTGGTTAGCAAACCATTGTGATGCAAGATATGCGCCGCTGGCGCTCAGCACGCGTTGTGCATGCGGGCCGCCATAGGGATCAAACAACACAGGAAGCATGGAACCGTCGTGATTTTCGGGCAAAACTACAGCGGTTGCAATGCCTCGCGGCCCAACACTATGAAGCGAAACGTTGGTTCCAATGAGCGGCTCTTCAGCATGATTGGCCAGTTGGTGGTGATTGTTTACGAGTGTTCGCGAACGGCGTGTTTCTAGCGTCGCAGATCGAAGGACGGTGGTTTCTCCGCCAACAGTTGCCGAATGAATGCCGATTCCGTCCGACAGTTGCGTTACTTCGCCACCAGATATATGCACCGAGAACACGTGCAACTCTTGTGGGCGCTGAACATTGTTTGCCGAAAAAATGATGTTGTCGTGTGAGGCGCGAACGATGGAGCGCACCTGCAGATGGGACGGAGTAATGACGTCGTTGTTCACCACGATCGCGCGCACGCCGTTGCGTTCGCCACACCACATCAACAGGTCTTTCTCAAGCAAACTTGGCCCGCCAACAACGAGTTCGACCCAACACTCGTCGTGTTCTGTGTGCAGCGAATTTGTTTGGCCGCTCGAGATATCAACAGCTCTGATGTCGAGGAGGCGCTGATCTCGTGACATCACCGAGATGATGAGCCCATGCGTATTCCACTGCACGGAAGTGAGATATTCGAACGCGAGAGAATCCCACGTAACCGCGGTGCGGTTTCCGTTGATGGCAACGAGATGGAGCGAAACGAGGGCATTGGCGGTGCCGGCAAATGGGTAACGCCGCGAGCTTGGATTCGAAGTTGGTTTCGCTGGGTCGGCAATGGAAATGCTTTGACTAGGCGAATGATCTGCGCGC